>DBXX01000064.1 GCA_002309675.1 Lachnospiraceae bacterium UBA1201 | reverse complement strand
CGCCTGCACTATGCAGGCGGCCGGCTTTGATTATACGTATTTATCAGTCTGCTTTCTTCATTTTCCGCTCAAAGTGTGTTAGGTAGATGACAGTGATCACAATGGCGAAGACCGTCGCCATCGGGGTGGCGAAGCCAATCTGGAACAGGGTCACGCCCTCGACCTTCGACATGAAGTAGGAGAACGGGATGCGGACTAGGAAGGCGCTCAGGATGCCTTGCAGGGCCACGAAGCCGGTCTTTCCGTTGCCGTTCAGGTAGCCCATGATGGAGAAATTGATCCCGACCATGACGCAGTCGATGGAGTAGGAGCGCAGGTAGTCGCCGGCGGCCGCACAGTCCTCGGGAACGTTGGAAAACAGGGAAGCTAAAAGCTCGCCATGCCAGAAACTGGCCAGGAAGACGAGCAGACCGGCAGAGCAGGTCACCAGCATGCTGACGAACATGGCGGTGCGGGCACGCTCGCGGCGGCCGGCGCCCACGTTCTGCGCGGAAAATGCGGACAGGGCCGCGAGCATGGAGCCCGGGATGATGAAGAACAGGCCGGCCAGGCGCTCCGCGATGCCGACGCCTGCAGAGGCCGTCAGACCGAAGGAGTTCAGGATGGCCAGGATCACCATGAAGGACACGCCCGTCAGCAGTTCCTGCATGGCGATGGGAACACCGTAAAACAGGATTTTTTTGATCTCGTGACCGTACAGTTTGGGACGTAAGGTGCGCTGCGTCGGGTCGGGGCTCTTCTTCTGCAGGAGCAGGAAGGCGCACACCGCGCTGACGCCCTGCGCGATCACGGTCGCGATCGCGGCGCCTGCCGTGCCCATACCGCATAAGCCGACGAACAGCAGGTCGCCGACGACATTGACCGCGCAAGCGACACCGACCAGGATCAGGGGCGTCTTCGAGTCGCCCATGCCGCGGAAGATACCGCTGATCGCGTTATACAGGACAATGCAGATGATGCCGCCGCCGCAGATGCGGATGTAGGTCACCGTGTCGTCGTATGCGAGCTCTGGCGCGTTCATGACAACGGCGAGCGGGCCGGCCAGTGCCGTGATGACGGCTGTGAGCCCCAGCGCGACCAGGATAAACAGTGACAGTGCTGCGGAGATGGTCCGCGCGCCTGCCGGGCCGTCCTTCTTACCGATGTTCTGCCCCAGCAAGACCGTCACACCGGTGGTCAGGCCGAAGACCACGCCGGTCAGTGTCTGCATGGTCATGCCGCCGGTCGAAACGCCCGACACCGCCGCCGAGTCCGCGAAGTGCCCGACGACCAGCAGGTCGACCGTTCCGTACAGCGACTGCAGCAGGGAGGCCGAAAAGATGGGCAGGGCGAAACGCAGAAGTTTCTTCCACACCACGCCGGTGGTGAGATCTTTATGTTCATTTGAAATACTCATTTTGTAAAACCATTGAAACCTTTTATGTCATATTGTTTATGCCGCGTGAAGACGGCAAGAGGTATTATAGCACAGATTTTACAGAGAAAGACATATGCAGGTGGAAAAAACACCGGATATACGCTATAATGGACGGAGACGATGGGCAGGGAGATCCACCATCGGACATTCTTTTCCGAGCACCTGAGCGGATCGTTGCCTATAAAGGGAAGCGCAGTGTGATCTGGATGTATTAGTGAAGGAGTAGTAAATTATGGCGAGAGCTTGGAACATACTGGAAAAGGTCGTGGTAAGGATAATTTTCATCGCGATATCGATCGCTATATCCATCTATTCGGCGAGGGTCGCGTATCTGCTGCTTGCGGATACGGACCGAAAACATGAAGTTTGTATCGTAAAGACGTTTGATGGCATTGACTACATGCATTATACGAAGGGAAGACGAAGTGTACCGGATGGAATAGGGTATTTCTGTTTCGGACTGGATAAAGATAGCGGCGAAGTCTACGTTATGCGTGCGAAAAAGCACTGGTTTGATGAGAATTTTCCAAATGGTGTTGCTAAGGATCCGGATGGTGTACATCACCGCCGTGGAGTTTTCAGGTGATAAAAACCTTAAAAATACGCTAATTGAGAAATGGGCTGAATTGCCGGTCGTCGGCGCGGATGGTACAGTACTGCCTTTGGCGTTGGAGGAAGGAAGTTACCTTCTCTTGGATTCCAAACCGGCGATCATATTCAGTTTGGCTTTGGGAATATTGAGCCTGTGCATGTTGGCGCTTGAGATAAAAATGACGATCTCCGATTTAAAGGGAACGGGTGAAGAGGAAGTTCCGGACGATGGAACGAAGAAAAAGCCGGGCATCCGGTTTTATATTGATTTGTTTGTGATCCTTGGTTTTGGTTTAGCCTTGCTATACTTCCACGGACGTTACGGCATTCTGTGGTGATTTCATTTCGGAGGAGGGTTCAAGAGGATCAAACCGGCACATAAAGAAGACTTAAAGACGGTTCGTGAGATCACACAGATCACGATAAAGGCCATCTATCCCCGATATTATCCGAAAAGCAGAAGGATCTCCCTGTATTGTCTGGACCGATATCAGGAAGAGATCGGCGAGGATGCAGATACGTATGAGGTCTCCATGGATAAACTGGAGAAGGCCTACGCAGGGCGAAAGTCGCTGGATGAAGAGAGCATGGGATGAACCGGGATGCCGGTCTTGCGGCTGCTGAGCAACGCCCAAGTGCAGATATCAAGAGTATTCGATACTAAGCCTGGCAGATGAAAACGCATCAGAAGTATAGCTTGCGAACGCAAAAGTTGCAGTAATAGAAGGAGAAAACATGAGCAGACATATGCAGGATTACGAGACGCGTTTCCCTCTGTTCGCCAAGGTGCGGCACGACCGGGACATCAGCGTTTACATAGAGGAGCAGAACAAGTCGATGCAGGCGCTGGGCTATACCGAGCACAGCTTCGCACATATCGGAGTCGTGGCTGACCGGACGTCGTACATCCTGGATACCATGGGGGCGGATGACCACACGATCGACCTGGCGCTGACCGCCGCGTGGATGCACGACATCGGGAACATCGTTAACCGGATCGACCACAGCCAGTCCGGGGCCGTGATGGCCTTCTACCTGCTGGATAAAATGGGAATCCCGGCGACAGATATTGCCCCGATCATCCGGGCCATCGGAAACCATGATGAGGGGAGCGGCGTGCCGGTGAGCGAGATCGCCGCGGCGCTGATCCTGGCGGATAAATCGGACGTTAGAAGGAGCCGGGTGCAGGATTATTCGCCCGTGAATTATGATATACACGACAGGGTCAATTATTCCGTCAAGAGTTCCAAACTGCTGATCAATGACGAGCGTACAGCCATCAATCTGAAGCTGGAGGTCGATACCAAATACAGCGAGATCGGCGAGTATTTCGAGATCTTCATGGAGCGGATGCTGCTGTGCCGCAAGGCTGCCGCGTTCCTGAAACTGGAGTTCCACCTGATCGTAAATGAACAGACACTGATGTAGTTATCTTTTTTGGCATATCCGGAGGGAGAGAACAGTGAAATATTTAAGGACCGCTTAAAATGAGCGGTCCTTTTTTATGCGGGCACCTTGTGCAACCGATTTTGCGGTGTTATAATTCTGGCAGTAGAAGTGAGAACGAAAAGAGGCATATCGATCCGCTAAGGCAGGTATTTTCTCAGCGGTGAAAAATGGGAGAAGTGCCGGAACAAACCTACAAAACCCAAAAATAAGGAGAAAGTGAAAATGAAGGGAACATTACACAAACGTAGCACACTGGGATTATTATGCGCACTGTTAGTCGCGCTCATTCTGTACGTTCCGAATGTAGTGGAGGCAGCTGAACTGACCGCTACTGCGAATAAAACGAAAGAATTCGCCGGGTCGGAAAACGGAGAGGTCATCTATCTGACATTGTCCGGAGCGGGCACCAACACAAAGCTCATGGGCAAGCCGTCCTGGGTAACCAGCAGCGGCTCCGGCTCGAAATACACGCTTAAAACCTCGAAGAATACGTCGACTTCCTCCCGTAAGGGTGACATCGTAATCCTTGACGGAAAGAAGACCTACACCCTGCGTATCACACAGAAAGGCGCCCCCACAAGCGTTACCGTGAAGTTTAACAACAACGGCGGCAAAGGAAAAGTCCCGAATAAGTCATACAAGATTGGAAAAACCTACGGGAAGCTCCCTGCGGGATCCACCCCACCTACCGGAAAGAAGTTTGCCGGTTGGTACACAAAACCGAGTGGAGGTACGAAGATCACCGAAAAGAGTAAGGTTTCGGCTTCGATCACTGTTCTGTACGCACACTACACAAATAAATCCTACACAGTCAAATTCGACAGTCGCGGCGGATCTAAGGTTTCATCAAAAACCGTGACCTACGGCACAAACTACGGAAAACTCACAACCCCGAAGAAGACCGGTTATAACTTCAAAGGCTGGTTTACTGCAGCCAGCGGCGGCAAGCAGGTGACTGAAAAAACGAAAATGTCGTCCGCAGTGGGGCATACCTTGTATGCACATTGGACACCTGCGACCTATACGATTACATTTGACAGCCAGGGCGGCTCTTCTGTCCCCAGCCGTAACGTTGCTTACAATGGAACCTATGGAGAACTGAGAACACCGTCCAGGGATGGTTATACCTTCTTAGGATGGTTCACCGCAGCAAAGGGAGGAACTCAGGTAACATCATCTACAAAACTCACAAAGGCAGCAAAGCAGACCCTCTATGCACAGTGGAAGGGCGGTTCGATCACAGTTCATTTTGATAACAACGGCGGTTATGGTGATGTACCGAATAAGGGCTACACGGTCGAGCAGAAATACGGCAGCCTTCCGGCAGGCACGACCGGTCCTAAAGGGTATGGATTTGCCGGTTGGTTTACAGCCAGAACCGGCGGTACAAAGATCACGAAAGACTCGATCGTTTCAGCTGACAACAAAACTCTGTACGCACAGTATAAGGCAAAGGTATTTACACTTTCTTTCAACAGTGTCGGAGGATCGGCTGTATCATCCAGAAACGTTACTTACGACAGCAAATACGGCGACCTGCCCATACCGAAGAAGTACGGTTATAAATTTGTAGGCTGGTTTACGGCTGAAAAAGGTGGAGACGAGATCACTAAGAACAGTGTCGTTAACTTCGCATCCAATCACACATTGTATGCTCACTGGAAATATAACATGGTGTCGGTTCGGTTCGACAATAACGGAGGAAATGGAAATGTTCCGAACAGAGATTATGAGATCGGAACAAAATATAACAGTTTGCCTTCCGGAACTACACCATCGAACAAATATCTTATTTTCGACGGCTGGTATACGGCCAAAACTGGTGGTACTAAGATCACAGCGAATTCTATCGTACCAAATGCCTCTATTACTCTTTACGCTCATTATGTAGTTAATCCTGACGCATTCTTTTTGGCTAACCCCCAGTACAAAAAGTCGGATTCTCCATTTAGAGTTCCAAGAAATAAATCCATTGAACGTGAGAAAGAAAAGGGGAAAGAGGGATATGAAAAGGCCTTCGATTGGAACATCTACAAGACCCTCTTTAACAAAAAAGGATTAGAACGGGATGAATACGTAAAAGACGTCTGGGCTCGGGCCAGAGTTTTACTAAAGGGTGTTGATTTAGTAGGCACATTAGGGGCTAAAGAGGGCGCTGAATTATTCAATTATTATCTTTACGGTAATGGTGGAATGTATGAATTTGATGCGTTCCCCCTCCTGAATGATGGAGATTATGGAACAGAAACATTTAATAATACTGCCAACTCCTTGATGAGAAATATGGAAAAGTTCCTCACCAAAGGAAAGGAAATCACATTTGTTGATGTAGACTCGTCAAATAACAGTATTACATTTGACAGGTTTAAAAATCTAAATGGCTTTTTTGCAATGCATGGTGGTTCTTACGGTGTATCCGGCTCATGTACATATGATGGATCAAAGTATAAAATGGATTTGTATTTTTATTTGCAGGATCATTATGACTTCCTCTACAAAGATGGGCATTGGCAAGCCAAACAATGGTTTTTCACTCTCCGTGTTGGAGAATTAGCTTATTTAGTTCCTTACGGATATGCAACTCCTTTCGAGGCCTGCGGAATTTTCCATTCCACAATAGAATGGACGAAAGGACAAGAGGCGAACCTCAGTGTTTCTTCCGGAAAGACTTCTACCAACAAGAGTAAGTATGCAAAAATCACTCGAATAAAGGGTAAACATCTTCAAAAAGTGTAAAGAATTACCATATCCAAGGCATTTACGTCATCTTTTATGACAAACCACAATCTTTCTACGGATAATGCTCGGACACCGGAAAGGATTGTTGTAGTAAGAAGAATTTAAAGATCTTATTTTATCGAAGACCCGGACCTCATTTTGAGGTCCGGGTCTTTTATACTTGCCAAATGACTCGGCCTGTGGTATAATATTGCTCGTGTGCATTGGTTCGAAATAGTATATACAACCGGATCCGGTTCGCTCTGAGCCGCTACGAAGGAGGGGATGGGGGTGTATTCTATTAATAAAAAACAATTTTTAGGAGGGATAATGAAAGCATTATCAAAACATGTTCGCATCTTGTCGGCATTTTGCGTGTTGTTTTTTGCGGTGGTTTTATTTACACCAAATGTTGCAGAAGCAGCCAGCGTAACGATTAGTCAGGGTGTACCTAAAAGCCAGACTGTGGCGTATAGCGGAGAGACCATCAGTGTCACTTTATCCGGTGCTTACACCAGTGTCGCTTTACAGGGCAAACCGACCTGGATCTCATGCACTAAAAGTGGTTCCAAGTTTACACTGAACGTATCGAGAAATACGTCTACTTCCTCCAGAAGAAGTGATGTTGTATTTCGCGACGGAACTAAACTCTGGACACTGCGTGTTACACAAAATGGAGCTCCGACCGTAAAAGTAACTTTGGATCCTAACGGCGGTACTGTCAGTCCTCCATATGTATATGTTCCGGTAGGAGGTTCGTATGGATCGCTACCGAACCCCACGAAAACCGGTTATACTTTCCAGGGATGGTATACCGCGAAGTCCGGTGGCACCCGAGTTAATGGAAGTACCAAAGTCACAAAT
>DBXX01000100.1 GCA_002309675.1 Lachnospiraceae bacterium UBA1201 | reverse complement strand
CTTCCTTTAATGTGCTGTATACTATCAGTTCCTATGAAGACCGAAGAGCATGTAATTTACCCCTCTACCAAATATATCAATTTTTTTTCGCGTTGGTTGCACGATTTTGGAAAAAATACAAAAAAGGTTGAATGCAAAAGTAACGATGTTCCTTAACGAATGGGTATTACAGTTTAAATATATCTTTATGAACCACTTGTAAAGAAAAATTAAGGTTTTCCATATTGACGTTACGAGTTCTATGGTGCATAATTAAAACGACAGACGTAGTACGACAGACGTGGTAAAAAAGGTCGTATTTACGGGTCGTATTTGGGTTCGGGAGGTGGAATATGGCGATCAGCAGTGATGTGATCCGTGGCTACAATGACACGATCATACTATATGTACTATTGAATTCGGATTCCTACGGTTACGAGATCTCGAAAGAGATCCGGCGCCTGACGGATGATAAATATGTGATCAAAGAAACGACGCTGTATTCGGCATTTACCCGGATGGAGAGAAACGGATATATCGAGTCGTTCGAGGCGGAACCCGAAGCGGAGGGCACGGAAAAACGGCGCACCTACTACCGCATCACCGACGCGGGCAGGTCATACTATCGGGAAAAATGTGAAGAATGGCTGCTCACGAAGGACGTGATGGCGCATTTCATCCTCGAAGATCCGGTGAAACAGTAAGGAGATACTATGGAAACGATCCGTGACTATTTGAATAATATGTTTTCTAAATATCCGTCCACTCCGGAGATCCTGCGCGCGAAGAACGAGCTGGGCCAGATGATGGAGGATAAATACAACGAGTTGATCGCCGAAGGAAAGAATAAAAACGAGGCGATCGGCACGGTGATCTCGGAGTTCGGAGATGTGAATGAATTGATCGCCGATATCAGCGGCACATCGGCTTCCAGTGAAGATCCGGTCGAAGATGCCGGGAAACCTGCCGGTGTTATCTTATCTTCGGTGGGAAATGCCGAAGCTACGCCGGAAGTGCAGGGGCAGCAGACATATGCGGACGCGCAGTATTCCGGACAGCCGTCCTATGGTAATGCACAGTATCAGGGGCAGCAGTCGTATGCGGACATGCAGTACCCCGGGCAGCCGTCCTATGGCGATACCCGGTACCAGGGACAGCAACCCTACGGCGCCCAGTATCCGGAGCAGCCGCAGATGCAGTACTCTCAGGCACAGTATGCGCAGAACCCATACGCGCAGCCGCAATATCAGGAACCACAATACCAGGAGCCGCCATATGGCGACGACATGTTTGAAGATGAATATCAGTACGGAGCTTTCGGCCAGTACGGAATGGGCTACGACGGCGGCTATCAGGCGCCGACGCAGTACACGGGGCCGACGATGACTTACGAGGAGGCTGCAACCTGTGCGAAACTCGGAAAACGCCGAGGCTTTTTGAAGGCGCTGGGCGTGTTCCTCTGCATTACCTGCGTAATCTGGCCCGTTCTCGGCGATTCGATCCCGAGGTATTTGGGCGGCGCGTTTTTCGAAGGACTCGGCGCGCTCGGAATGTTCGCTTCCATTACAGTCGGTGTTTTGAGCTTTATAGCCGCGGGTAAGAAGACGAAGGAGATCGATGCGATCCGCCGCGGCAAGCACACACCCGATCCGACGACTATGTCCTTGATCCAGAGCGACTGGCTTCGTATCAGCAATGGCGTGACGACCGAGAAAACGGTGGGCATCCTGTCCTGCTGCACATGCATTGCCCCGACGATCATTACGTCGAGCTTCCACAGTGAGTTCATGGGTAATCTCGGCGCTGCCATGATGTTCGGAATGATAGGTTTCGGCGTCGGTCTGATCGTTCACAGCAACGCGCAGAAGCACGCATATCGTTCGCTGATGGTTCCGATGGAGCGCGGCGCATATTACAATCCGAATATGAAGGCGAAAGACGGGGTGGCGAGCGGACTTGCTGCGGGAGCATCCGTCATGGCGAACACAGCCGGCGAGCTCATCCGCACTGCGAAAGCAAAGAGTTCGACGAACACCTATGTGACCGATGCATTTTCCCAGATCGATATCGACCTCTCCCGTGGTAATATCGATTTGAAGACAGGGGACCGTTATATGCTGGAGATCTCCGCGCCCATAGAGGCTCCGCCGGTATGGGGTATCGAGAACGGAAAACTCACGATCCGCAACCCGGAGAACTCCGGTTTCTATAAGCACAAAAAGATCGGTTTGACGATCACCGTTCCTGCCGGTGTGACGCTCTCCCAGTTCATCACGCATGTGAAGTTCGGAAACATTTCCATGAATGAAGTCATAGTGGAGCAGACGCAGGTGAACAGCGACATGGGCAACATCGATGCTAAGGGCGTATCCGCCGGCATCCTGCGCGGTCACAGCAGTATGGGCAATGTCACCGTGAAGCGTACCGGCGCAGCCCAGGGATACCTTAGTTCAGCCATGGGCAATGTCAAATACGACGGCGTTTTCCAGCATCTGGAGGCGAACACTTCCATGGGAAATGTCGATGTTACCACACAGACGGAGCTGTCCGGGCTGGTTCCGGAAAACGAAGCGGTTCTGGCGACCTCGATGGGCATCGTGACCGTCAACGGAAAGAAGTACGGAAAAAGCGTACGCCTTCCCGCATAAACGATTTGTGAATGTGTCAATGGGGACGGTCCCCATTGACACATTTTATCTGCCCGGGCGTAGTAAGAGTGTTGTAATAAATCCTTAATGGAATAGTAATAGTGTTCTGAAGTGCGATATGATATAATCACCACATCACTTTTCCCACTATATTTTTGAGTGACACGAAGTTACTTTTGCATTCAACCTCAACCACATAATTTCGGATGGGGTGTAATAGTTGCTCAAAAAAACTTACTATATAGTTGAGAGGGTGATTATTTGTACGTTTGTGTTACCCTTATACCTTAGTATTAAGGCGAAAAACCAATGAAAAAGGAGAAGAAACAATGAAAAAGAGAGTGTTGAAGTCGGCATCGGCGCTGGGATTAGCAGCAGCAGTTGCCGGAACAGCAGGCATCGGACCGGTGATGGCCGCTCCGAAGAGGGGGTTAGCCGACGGGGTTGCGGCGGATAAGCTCGCAAAAGCACAGCAGAAGGCTCCGGACATGGAGGGGCTTGATGTACGTGTCGCGAACTGGTACGAGGGAGAACCCACCCCGCCGAAGAACCAGTATGAGGAAGATTTGGCTGATTATCGGGAGTATATCCAGTCTACGTTCAACTTTACGATCCATAAGGACAACATTGGCGGCTGGGGAGAGAGTTATACGGAACAGCATTCTATATCTATCACCGCAGGGGATCCGATCGCACAGGTAGGTGAGTTGGATGAGTCCTGGTTTCCTACTTTGTTCAATAACGCTTTTTGTGCTCCGCTGGATACATTGTCCACGATCGACTTTAGTGAAGCAAAATGGAATCAGGGCGTTTTAGAAGCAACTCGTTTTAAAGGACATGTTTTCGGTATGGCAGTAGGTCACGAACCCGGAGCAGGTATCTTCTTCAACAAGAGATTGCTGCAGGAGGCCGGTTACGATCAGGACGCGCTGTATGATTTCCAGAAAAACGGAACTTGGACTTGGTCGAAGTTTGAGGAGGTCCTGAACGCATGTACGAGGGACATCGATGGAGATGGAGAGATCGATACCTGGGGTATGACAGGTTTTAATTCGGACTTCTATAAGACTGCAGTCTACTCATCGGGAGCACAGTTTGTTTCAAAGGACGCAGATGGATACTTCCATAATGAGATGGACTCTGAACCGGTTCAGAATGCGATAACCTGGGCGAATGATATGTGGCAGAAATATGCGGAGCCGCAGCCTGATGATGAGGCATGGGATTACTTCAAGGCAAGCTTTAATAAGGGCAATGCTGCCATGCGTGTGACGGAAGAATATGCAAAATCTGAATTAGGAACACTCGAAGACGAGTGGGGCTTTGTATTGTTCCCCTGCCCGGATGGTCAGGAACTGATCGCGATCGAGAGACCCAGTGTCTTCTTTATTCCTTCTTTGTATACGAACAAAGAGGCAGAAAAGATCGCGTTCGCATTTGATCTGTATACCGACACGGTTCCGGGTTATGAAGGCGCAGATATTTGGAAAGAGGATTACTATGGCTTGTACATGGATAAAAGAGCCGTAGATGAAACTCTTGCGCGTATGATGAACGGCAAGACACTCGTTCCTCTGGACCGTTTTGTATATGGTTTCGATGATCAATTGGGCGATCTCTTTATCTGGAATATGGCGAATGGATCGCTTACTCCTGCTGAAGCTTTTGATATGAAGATGGCCAGCTGGGAAGCTGTTGTCGCTGACCAGAATGCATGCATCGATGTATTAGCAGGAAGTAATCATCTGGAACCCCTGACGGAAGCAGAGCCCGAGACTGAGCCTGAGACTGAGCCCGAGACCGAGCCTGAGACTGAGCCTGCGACCGAGCCCGCTACCGAGCCTGCGACAGAGACTCAGCCTGTGACCGACCCCGGTACTGCGGCTCCGACCGGAGACATGATGCCGATCGTTGCTATTGTGGTATTGGCACTTGCATCCGGATCTGTTCTGGTAGCTTTACGCAAGAAAAAAGCCTAAGGCTTTGAAAATGTAATAAAGAATGCATCCCCGTCGCGGTTTATGACCTGTGGCGGGGATGGGTCTGTCAAACCTATATTTGCGAGGAGAGTGTATGAAAAAAAGATCTTTGGGCACAGCATCGGCGTTGATGTTGGTGCTTGGTTTAGCAGGATGTACGAATTCAAAATCAACATCCGATGTAACTACGGAGGCTACGGCGCAGGCGGATGTTTCGACGGAGGCTACGACCACGTTGGAGGAAACGACTACGCAGGAGAAGACTGCCGAGGTGAAAGAAACGAACGAGGCTACCGACGAGGCAACGTCAGAAGATGTTACCACGGAGGATACTACGGAAAATGAGACCCCGTTACCTACAGATACAAGCGAAGATGCGCCTACAGAAGAGGTCCCTACTACGGTAAGCGGACAGACCGAAGAAGCGACGGAGGCAGCTACACAGGAACCTACCGAGGCACCTACGGAGGCACCGACTGAAGCACCAACCGAAGCGCCGACCGAAGCGCCCACCGAGGCACCGACTGAGGCACCGACACAGGCGCCTACACAGGCACCTACCGAGGCCCCCACACAGACGCCCGCAATTAACGGGGATCTGAATTGGCGTGATGTGAGCATCGTCGTTTTTTATGACTGGGAAGAGCCGTCAAATACGAAATACGGAAAGGCGCGTGCGGCATATCTGGATAAAATCCAGAATGATCACAAATTTACCATTCATGTAGAGAACATCGGCGGATGGGGCGAGAGTTACACAACGCAGATCACTTCTTCTATTATGGCCGGCCAGCCGATCGGCCAGGTGGCGGAATTGGATTCGGGTTGGGTCGCAGGCCTGATGAACAGCAAAATGCTGGCTCCACTGGATAATCTTTCTGCGCTGAATTTTGCGGATCCTAAGTGGAACCGCAACGTATACGAGGCAACGACGTTCAACGGTCATGTTTACGGAATGTCTACCACTTTCGAACCTCGCGGCGGTATCTTCTTCAACAAGAGACTGCTTCAGGAAGCCGGCTATGGGGCAGATGACCTCTATGAATTTCAGAAAAACGGAACCTGGACCTGGAGTAAGTTTGAAGAAGTCCTGCGTGCATGTACCAGAGATGTGGATGGCAATGGTTCCATCGACACGTGGGGGATGGTCAATAACGCCTACTCCTATTATAAGATCGCTGCATTATCTTGCGGCGCTCAGTTTGTTACGAAGGACGGAAGCGGACACTTTGTAAATCAAACGAATTCCGCACAGGTGCTGAATGCGTTCAATTGGGCGGACGATTTGAGGAAGAAGTATGCTCTGCTGAAGCCGGCAGGAGCGGATTGGGATTATTACTACGGATGCTTCGCGAATGGTCAGACGGCTATGATGGTGGCGGAAGAATACGAGAAGTACTACTTTACCGGTAAGGCAGATCCGGATCGTGATCTGAAGGATGCCTGGGGCTTCGTGATGTTCCCCTGCCCGGACGGGGGTCAGCTGGCTTCGTACACGAATGATTATGTTATGGTCATTCCTTCTTCGTATGATGTCACGGAGGCAAATGAGATCGCCTATGCGTTTAATCTGTTCACCGATCCTGTACCCGGATATACATATAATGATGCACTGGTCGATAAGTACGCTTCTCAATACCCGGATTCGAAGGCTGTGAGTGAAACTCTGATCCGGATGCGAAATGGCGTGAATTTCAACTATTTCAATCCGTATGTGATCGGTTTAGAGGATGTTCTCAATCCTATCTATGACGCTATGTACGTCGGAGCTAAGACGCCGGCCGCTGCAGTGAAGTCTATACAGAGTTCGGCAAAAACACGGATCAAGGAACAAAACGCAACCTTGGATGCTGCTGAGGCAGCCAAACAGTTTACTTGGAACCAGTACAAATAAACAGACAAACGGGGACAATGCGTAAAGCATTGCCCCTGCTTTTTTATTGCGGAAATCGCCGGCGTATGGTATTATAAACGAAGAAGCGATATCGGACGATGTCCGATGAAACGATCGGAAAGAACACGAAATAAGGAGTCAAGCCATATGAAGCAAAAGGGATACAAAAGGTATAATTGCAGCCGCTTACTTTTGTTAGCTGTTGCTTTGCTTTTTTCTCTTGTGGCGACGGGGTTCGGAGAACTTTTGGGCATCGTGCGGTCTGCCGAGGCCGCGGGTGTTTCGTTCCCGGAAGACCTGAATAAGGGTATCGTCCAGGCAGCCGTAGATAAGCTGGGACAGGGATATTCCGAGTCGCCGAATATCAGCGCCGGCCTCTATGACTGTTCCTCTTTGGTTCGAAAGTGCCTCGAGGAGAACCGATTCGGCAACGTGCCGACGGGCTCGCGCGGCTGGGTCAACCAGATCAGCGGGCAGTCTCTGAACCTGACCTATATGGGCAATGCGCTCAGCGCGTCGCAGTACGTTTACTGTGCGAACCTGCCCCAGTTTAAGGCGCAGATGAACAATAATGCCAACAAAGATAAAGTGATCGTTCTGACGAGTCCGGTCGACCACAACACATTGGCCCAAAACGGTGTTTTAAAAGAGGGCGCGATCGAGGTTTATTACACGCCCGGTGACCGCATGGGACACACGGCGATCGTGGTCGGAAACATCCAGCCGAAGGGCGTGCCGGCCGGAAGCAGCTACACTTCGGATCAGTTAAACTACGCGGAGCAGAAGTACGGGCGGCAGGCATTTTCCTATCTGGCAGACCGTTATCAGCTCGTGAAGCCGGTGTTTCAGGTGAATGGCGCGACGACCGCACTGATGCAGGCATCCGTAAACAACGGAGCCGGCAATTACGGCGCGTACACATTGGCGAATGGGTATACGAGAAACGGTCCGCACGGGTTCTTCCAGTTTGGCGGACAGTCTCTCCCGAATTACAACATTTGGACGACGAACTACTTTACGCGTCCGCAGGCGGACTGGAGCGTGCTCCAGATCTTCAATCAATTCAATCTTCACGCTTACGGTGACAGCACTGTCTGGAAGATCGAGGCGCTTTCGCCGCGTTTCGGCGTCACTTTTACAAACAGCAGCATCGGTTATAATGCGACGAATACGACTGCTTATGTTGTGTACTTTAAGAACTGGGCATCCGATTATTACTACGGTTTTACGGCACAGCAGTTCACGGTCGACGGAACGACGTCGTTCTCAGGACCGGCCGCCGGTTATTCATCTGCCGGCTGTTCGGTTCCCGGTCTCGGCGGCGGCAAGACCGCGATATCTGTAGGGTTCGGCATCAGTGCAGAGGGCATATCGAACTTTATCCTGCAAAACCACGTCATTGATACACCGCGCGGAAAGACCGCGGAACTGTTTACCGGTCTACCGTATGCCGGATCGACATTGGCCGTTTATATCCATGAAGAATCATCGGTCTACGGGACCGCGCGTCCCGGCGTTTGGAAACTGATGCTGGCAGGATCCGCAGATCCGTATGCGAATACGCAGATCCTCTCTGCGACCTACTATCCTTCGTATGCTGACTGTGTGAATGATACGAATGGCGTTGCGCTCGCGAACGAAAACAGCCTGAGCGCACTGCAGATGATCGAGAAGGACCGCACGGCGATGTTCGCCCAGGGAACGGCGACGACGAACCCGAATTTCGAGATGATCGATGCGTTTGAACTTTCGAAGCCGCCGGTAGTGGAAGGCGTGGGGCATCTGGCGCTCACGAAGACGGATGAGAACGGGGCGAACTCGGCTCCGGATCTGATCGTCGATATTTATCCGGAGAGCGCGATGTCCGGCGAAAAGCTCCTCGGAGCCCCGGTATTTTCGGTGGACGCCGAAGGCGGGGAAGTGGTTTTGGACGTTTCTGCAACCGCTGAGGAGGTAAATGCGGCAAATGCGGCTGATCCTTCAAAGACGTTCTATCTGAAGGAGGGCGGAGCCCCGACAGGCTATTCCCTCGATGAAAAGGTACTTCGCGTCGTTGTCACGGAGGACGGAAACGCGTCGGAAGAAGCAGCGTATTACATCGAGGTCCTCGGAGACTGAGATCCGGCAGGTTTCGGTCTGCGGCAAATGTGAGCATAGAGAGGCAGAGGGTTTATGAGAGCGAAAACAATTACACTGGGAAGCACCGGGATCACCGTTGTACAGAACGGGTTCGGAGCATTGCCCATACAAAGAGATAACATGGAAGAAGCGGTGCGTATCCTGCGCCGCGCATACGAGGGCGGGATGCGGTTCTTCGACACCGCGCGCGCCTACAGTGACAGCGAGGAGAAGATTGGCGAAGCATTCGGCGATATGGGCATCCGTGAGAACATCATCATCGCGACGAAGACCGGCGCCACCACGCCGGAGGTCTTTTGGGAGCATCTGCACACGTCGCTTAGGAATCTGCGGACCGACTACATCGATATCTACCAGTTACATATGGCGGCGAAATGCTACCGTCCCGGCGACGGAACGGGAATGTATGAGGCTCTGAGCGCGGCGAAAGCGCAGGGCCTGATCCGGCATATCGGCATCACGGCGCATAAGATTGGCGTAGCCGAGGAGATCGCCCGGTCCGGCCTGTATGAGACGCTGCAGTTCCCTTTCTCCTATCTGGCTTCGGAGCGGGACATCCGTCTCGTACAAAGCTGCAAAGAGCACAACATGGGGTTTATCGCCATGAAGGGCCTGGCCGGCGGCCTGATCAACCGTTCGGACGCCGCGTTCGCCTTTATGAGCGACTATGACAACGTGGTTCCCATCTGGGGCGTGCAGCGCATGAACGAACTGGAGGAGTGGCTTTCCTACATGGAGGACGCTCCGGTGATGACCGACGAGATCCGCGCGTTCATCGAGCGTGAACGGACGGAGCTGATGGGCGAATTCTGCCGTGGCTGCGGGTACTGTATGCCGTGTCCGGCGGGCATCGCGATCAATAACTGCGCGCGTATGTCGCTGATGGTGCGGCGCGCGCCGTCGCAAAACTGGCTGAACGAGCATTGGCAGCAGGAGATGAAGAAGATCGAAAACTGCCTGAACTGCAAGGCGTGCACGAAGCATTGCCCGTACGAACTCGATACGCCGGCGTTGCTTCGGAAGAACTACGAGGACTATCAGAAGATCCTGGCCGGCGAGGTAAGCGCCGACAGTCCGCTGCCGCACTGAGACACAAAAGGATACCGAATCATAGACAGGCCGTCGGGGCAGAATAAGCCCGACGGCCCGTTTTTTTATGCCTTTCCCCCAAAATTTATAATACATATAGGGGCTTCGATGTTAATTTTACTAAAACAATATACAATTTACCTTGAATTGAAATGCCAAATCTAAAATTTCTATTATATTTTCGGAATTGTTGTTGCAGAAATCGGTATTGTAGGGTATAATAATAGAACAATCAGTATGATTGATTCGAATGAAAATAAACGATCGGAGGGATTGTTTTATGAGCAAGGTACTTAATATCGAGATCGGCCGCATACTCACTCGAATGTGTGAGGTCGATTATAAAAAGAACCACAATCATGTGGAAAACAACTGTGTATTCGAGACCCCTCCGGGACTGGTCAATGACGGCCAGATCGATCAGCCGGGCGATATGGCCGACACGTTATTACACTACGTGTCGGAACAGCAGATCAAGTTAAAACGAGTCATGTTTACCATCTCTTCCACCAGGATCGTTACCCGTGAGGTCGTGCTTCCCTACGTAAGTAAGGATAAGATCATCAACATGCTGCAAGCGAATGCGGCAGATTACCTTCCGGTTAAGGTCCAGGATTACCATTTGACATATAAGCTTCTGGATGTATTCACCGACGAGTCAAAGGTAAAGAGAATGAAACTTTTGTTCCTGGCGGTTCCGCTGGGACTCCTCGAAGGATACTACGATCTGGCGAAGTTTATGAACATGTCACTGGAGTGCATCGAGTACACCGGTAACAGCATCATCGAGATGATCAACCAGATCAAGCCCGAAGGCGTGGCATTGTCCATCCACATGGGCGAGGCCGGATCCGTAGTCACCGTTTTTAAGGACGGCGTTATGGATCTGCAGCGGCACGTATCCGCGGGCGCCATGTTGGCGGTCGATGCGATGCAGGAGTTTGAGGACGTTTCGGACGATGATTTCAACCGGATGGAGACTCTGCAGAAACTGATTCGTGATGACGTGGTGAATACAGTCCTTCCGAGTGAGGATGATATCGCCGAGGCGAACGAGAAATACAATCAGGTACGCGATGACTTTACCAGACGCGCGTTCCAGAAGGTATATATCACGAGAGCATTCGCCCACTATCTGGGCCAGCTCTTACGTATCATCGACTACTACCGTTCTAAGAACCCCGATGTCGTTCTCGACTCGGTATACTTAAGCGGTATCGGCACCGAGATAAAGGGTATCGACGGATTGATCGAGTTTGAACTCGGTATCAAGACCCGTAAGATCAACTCCCTGCCGAAGGTCGAATTCACACGCTACAGCGAACTCAATTCCTTCGCGGCGATGGTCCTTTTGATCTGCGGTGCGATGCGGCCGACCAACCTGATGAGCGACTACTTCCAGAAGAAGAAGGTACGCCGGACTTCGATGGCATTACCGATCAGTGTTGCGATCATCGGTGCGGTTACCGCAGCAGGTCTGATCATCTACGGAAATTTCCGCGAACGGGCGGCGCAAAACCGTTTCGATGAGCTGACCATTGAGGCAGATTCATTGAAGCCGATCGAGGTAGTCATCCAGAAAGAAGCAGATTACAAAGACGTGCGTGATGCGATGGTTATGCTGAAAGAATATACGCAGAATCCGAACCAGTACTTCGTGGACTTCATGGAGGAACTCGAGCATAACATGCCGTCGGATATCCGCATCCAGGATATGACGATCAGCGCGAACGGTTTTACGATGAACATGACGACCAGTGACTGGACCAGCGCAGCCGAAGTTCTGGCGCAGCTTCGCCAGTCGAAGTACCTGCAGAGCGGTGTTACCTACAATATCAAAGAAGAGGACGACACACTGCAGAAGAGACGCTTTGAAGTCTATGAGGACGATGAATTGATCGCGACCATGGCGGAAAGCGAATTTGAAGAATGGGTTAAGGAATATAAGGGCAGCGGCACTATATCGACCCGTGAAGTTCAGGAAGAAACCAAGAAAAAGATCTACACATTCAACGTATCCGGCATGTATAAGACCATGCAGGAGATCGAAAATGCTAAGTAGAAAGGGGGCATTGCTATGAAAATCACAAAACGGGATCTATCCGTAATTTTATATCTCGCAGGCATTGCCCTTGCATTTGTCGCTTATCAGTTTTACTTCAAAGCGAAGATGGAGGACGCAGACTCGAGAGATCAGCAATCAGACGCATTGCAGATCACGGTCGACGACCTGAAATCGAAGAAGGCACAGCAGCCCGCGATGGAGAGAAGGATCAAAGAATACGAAGAAGAGATAAATAAGATTGCAAAAGAGTTCCAACCGGAGATCAGTCACGAAGATACGATCATGTATGTGAAACAACTGTTGAACACGCAGGATCTTCTGATATCCGAACTGAAGATGACGGATCCTTCCGTAGTCTATGTGGTAGCCGGAACCGGTGAGGCATCCGGGTTCTCGATGATGGCGCAGAATAATTCGATGGAATTCAAATATGCGACCCATTACAACGGACTTAAGAGCATGTTGAAGGCCCTCTATAATTCGAAGGAACTGCAGAACATCGAGTCCTTCACCATAAAGGTCGACAATCCGGACGACATCCTCGCATTCGACCCTTCGGGTAATCTGATCGAGGACGTGAAACTTTCACCGGAAGAGGAAGCCGAGAAAGAAGCGGCTATAAAGCTTCGTAAGGAGAGAGGTTACACCATCACCGGTACGATCACACTGAACCGTTACACGATGACCAACAACGGCGGCGTATATGAGCCGCTCGAGATCCCCGATATGGATCACGGCGTTGTCGACATCTTCCGCTCCGGAACCGGAGTTGAAGAGACGAAGGCAGCTGATTGAAAGAAATGAACCAAGCGATCATGGGAGGAGGTGAGTGCATGGAGAAAAAACAGAATAAGAACGCGGGCTTTACATTGATCGAGTTGCTGATCTCAGTTACCATCCTTGCACTCGCACTGGTCCCGCTGTTCCAGACCATCGTAATGTCCGGAAGGTTGAACGCAAAGTCCAGGGATGTCCTTAAGGGCACCGACCTCGGTCAGAACCTGATGGAGCGGATGACAGCGGACACGTTCGAGAGCATCGAGGCGCAGATGAATAATCCGGCTAACGGTTTTCATCTTCTCAGCTCGCAGGAGTTTTCACCGGTCGCGTGCATGGCGGTGACGGCACAGCCGACATCGGCCCCGGTATCCGGAAACGCTTTGCGTAAGGTTTCTTCCGGGACACGCACCATCTACTATCTTCTGAATGTAAATTATTCCGGCCGAAAGTATCATATCGTACTGGATTTTACACCGGATGAGAACGGAAAAACCTATTTTTTGTATCATGTTAAGGCCGAGATCTATCGTGGTGAGACAGATTTTCTATCCGAATCGTCGCGATTGGTGACATTGACCGGAGCGGTCAGAAATAAGTAGAAAGGAGGACGCTCGATGAGAAAGATTTTGAACTCATATCATAGCAAAAATAGGGATGACCGCGGCGCAGCCATGATCACAGTTATATTGACCATTCTCATTATCATGATTATGGCGTCGTCCTTACTAACCATGGCATCCATGAACTACCGAATGCGCCTGAACAACTATAAGTCGAAACAGAACAGCTATAAGACCGAGCTGGCGTTGGAAAAGATCCGCGTGGATCTTCGAAACGAAGTGCAGGCAGCGGTTCAGGGATCGACGGATAAGGCGTTGACGGCGTATCAGTATTTGATGAACACTAACAACTTCAATAAGTTCTTCTCCAGCTACAACGCGGCTGCAGCCGACGGAGGAGGACGTGTAACGATCAATGCATCATCGGCAAATCTTTCCTACGACTCCACGAAAGTGAAACTGGAAAATGTCGACATCGTTTACACAGAGCAGGGAATGAAGACCCACCTCACGACCGATATCATCATGGATTTTCCGAAAGTCCAGAAGAAAGCAAAACTGATGGACTACAGTTTCATCGCGATGAACGGTATGAATTTCTCCGGGTCGAATGTTAAAAAAGTTACTATTCACGGAAACGTATACGCTAAGGCGGAAAACAGTTTCACACCGGCGGTCAACATCACTTGTACGAAAAACGCCGAGATCATCTTTACGGGAAATACGATCACTATTGACGGTGATGTATACATCGGAAAGGGCAACACGCTTTCATTTTCCGATACTTCCGGCGGAAGCGCGACCGTTATCATCAACGGTAAGGTCACCTTACAGGACAGCACGTCGATCCTTAAGATCTCTCCGAGTGTGAAGAACCTCTATATCAAAGACGGTATCACGAAGAACGGAGGCAGTGTTATCCCGAGTGACTGGGAGTCCAGAAATAACGCATCGTTGGCGAATAAAGTAAATCATCTGCAAATGGAAGAAGTGTTGGCAGCGGATAAGCAGGTTACGGCGCGCGTTGGTGATCAGCAAATGACTTTTGATCACTTCGGATATAAATATGCGAAGGATCACGGACAGCAGGATGCATCTCACTGGATCGACCCGAATACGGTCATGAATGGTCAGGGGCTGGAGGGTGAGAATACGACCATCCTTTTCTCCAGAACGAACCAGACTATCCCGATCAATAACGACTGGTCCTACACACAGAGCGGCAAATCTCTGGTAGGCATCCTGATCAATCCGAACAAGACCACAGAGATGTCCTTCCAGGTAGCCGGACAGTATGCCGGAATGTTTGTTTCGGACAGTAGCGTTAAGTTTTCCGAGAATAACGACACCTATGAGATCATGCCGTATACGATGGCTCACAACATGGAGGATGCCATGGATAAGTGGATCAAGATAGGTCGTTTGAATAACAAAGATGTATATGTACAGCTCAGCGCATTGTTTGCTGATGATCTGGTAACGAAACTCGGAGCCGGTTCCTCAACAGGCGGTAGCGAAGGATCCCAGACCAACGCGGTATGGGTAACGTTTAGCAACTGGAGCATGGAATGATACAAGGCTCGAAAAGTACCGAACGACCATTTATGGTCGGTTCGGACCTTGAGAGCCGAACAAACATGAGCCATACCGATTTCCGAAGGAAAGCGAATCGTATGGCGAATGTTTGTAGGATTTCGAGAGTGCGAAGCACGGAGAAATCCGTGGTATCATAAAGCGTGGCATATCAATTATTTAGAGGGAGGTGAAGCCGATGAAAAAACTGAATAAAGATAATCGGGGCGTTACTCTGATCGAGCTGCTCATGGTCGTTGTGATCATCGGCGTCCTCATCGGTATCTTAGCAATGAACATCAGCCTCGGCAGAAGCAAGGTGGGATCCGCCACCAACCTGATCGACACATCGTTGTCGCAGGCGAGGACGTTTACGATGACACGTTCCGTGAACTACGATTTTAAACTGTATGTGGAAAACGGGAACTACATGGTTCAGGTCGGTGGAATGAGTCCTGAAAAGGCCATGGAAGCGAAGATCCCGATCTTCTATAAAACATACAGTGCCGGACACGAAAGCGGCTGGACGCAGGTGACCGGAAACGGCATCACGATACAATTTTCCGAGTCCTCCGGGGCGATGAAGAAAGTGGCAGGGACCGGATCGGTCGAGACCTATTACAGCAAACTCTGTATCGGAAATCCCAACGGAAGTTATAAAACGATCACATTGATATTTGAAACAGGAAAACACTTTGTAGGTGAAGTTTAACAGAAAGGAGGACGACCGTTATGAAAGCGAACTCGCGAAATCAAGGTTTTACATTGATCGAGATGCTTGTGACCATCGCGCTTTTAGGCCTGGTAATGACGATGCTGACCACATTTGTCACGTCGTCCTCGAGACAATATACCAGGGGCACCCGGGAAGCACGTATGCAGATGGAAGCCCAAGAGACCATGAACTTTATTGAAAAGCTGGTCACGGACGGTACCGCGGACTCGGGATGTTTCTCCTTCTCCTCCGGTACATTTACCGCATACATCCTGAAGGGCACGACCCTCAGCAAGTATTTGATCTCTTTCGACCAATCGTCGAACATGCTCCGTTACACACGCCAGGATAAGATCTACGGCGCATATGATGCGACAGCCGGAAAGCCGATCGTGGAGCAGGGCTCTGCATCGATGAACAGCGGATGGTCGACGGTATCCCGCCAGAATATCCCGCTCTCCAAATACGTGAGCGCGTTCAGCGTGGATTTGACCGAACTGGCCAGCCTCGGAATGTTCCGTGTGAATTTGGATTTTTCGCTGGAAGGCGCGGAGTATTCTGCATCCAGAACTTACAACATCCGTAATATCACAGAGATCAATGAGCGCGCGAAGTGGATCGACAGCCTCGGCGAGGAAGACTTTGACTCGGAAGGCGAGATCTATCGCGGACAGGCATTGAACCTGAACGACTATGCGAAGAATATCCTGAAACTGACTGACACCTATACTTCATGGTCGGTCAAGTCGGGGGCAGAGGATAATGACCAGATCCAGACCGGATCCACCGCACAGATCACGTTGGAAAACGGCGTTCTCACGGTAAAGGCCGGGTACGATTGGAACCGGGACATCCGCCTTCAGCTGGTCGGTGAGACGGCCGATGGCACGAAGCAGACCGTGAACCTGCATCTTTCGGCGGTTGCGATCGTCGGCGAAAACAAATCGTTCAACAAGGCAGATCTGGTAGGCACGACACTGACATCGAATATTAAAGGCATCAACGCGGACAATGCGGGCCTGTCCTTTAAACTGTTCTTCTCGGAGAATAAGGTAAACGATTATGCAAACGGTTTTTCCGGCCTGAGCGGCATTGCCCTCGAAAGCGGACAGCAGTCCACACTGATGAGCGGCGGCAGCGCAGTAGTCAAGGTAACGACTGCGAAGGAAGTTTCGCAGGGCGCAGGCATTTCGAAGAACCGCCTGACCGTGATCCCGCAGGAATACAACCGAAGCGGAAACGGATACCTCTACATCGTTCCCTATAAGAAGGGCACTTCGGAGGTCATCCAGCCTTCCGGCGTCGCGGAGATCGCAGTCTCTGACGGAAGCAGCGTCGTTACACCGACCGAGGCTCCGACTCAGGCGCCGCCGCAACCGTACGTGGAGCCGACAGAGCCTTACGTAGAGCCGACGACACAGGCTGCACCGGTGGAACTGGCAGACGAGATCGTTCTCGAGAACTTGAAAGCAACCGTTACCGGTGTGAACCACAATCTTCAGGAATGGGGTTTCTACAGTAGTTTCAATGTACAGCTTACCGGCGCGACCGGAATGAGCCACAATAAACTGAAATTCCGCGTATACGTAGGTTCGACGTCCGGTATCAGCGTTTGGGACAGAAAGGTTTCATTTTCCCAGGTTTCGAGCCAGAATACAAACCTTGCTACCGGAGGCGGCTACTACGACTTGAGCGGCGTGGTGTCGGTAAATGATATCAACCAGAGCGAGATCGAGACAGCGTCGGTGACCCTGAATATGGGACCGCCTTTCTCAGAATCCGTAAAGCAGTACCTTAACAATATGGATAAATGCGTAGAAGTTTACTACGCAGGCCAGTTGATCAGCCCGCCGGCATCGTATTCACCGACCGCACCGAACCCCGGTGGCGGCGGAAACGGCAATGGAAACGGCAATGGAAACGGCGGTGGAACTACTGAACCCGCATCCGATCCGAATGCACCGAATGTAGCGCAGATGAGTGCGGTGATCGAAGGCGGCAATCCGAAGATTTCGGCTTCGTTCGTGAATTCCAAAGGAACAGACCTGAGTAAACTCAAATTCCGGTACTACACCGGTGATTTGACCAATTCGATCAATGTCTACTATACCGGTGCAAATTATCAAAATGCGCAGATCGAAAACAGCGATCAATTCATTTGGAGCTCAGGAGGCAGTTCAACGAAGGGCAGCAATTATATCGAAGGTTCTACCGGAGCAGATAATAAGCTCGGTTCACAAAGCTTCTCGATTACATTTAATTGGAGTCTCGGCCTTTCCAACTGGAATTTGAATTCGCAGTTCCAGAGTCTGCTCTCCAGTATTAACGATCGTATCGAGATCTATTACGACGGACAGCTGATCAGCGCGAGATCGAAGTATCATTAATCATATAAACTCCTTTCGAATGACAGCGGGCCCGGCATTTGCCGGGCCCGCTGTCATTCCCAATGCACAATGTGTGGATGTGACACCGGGGACGGTTCTCTCTGTCACCTTTTAGGCTGTGGGCCGCCACGTAGTGGTACTTCCTCGGAATGCGATCTCTCCCGGTCAGGTCGCTCGTCATGAAAAACATTCCGCTCGTTCGAAGCCGGCTCTGAGGGGGCCCGCTTCGACA
>DBXX01000101.1:11486-11689 GCA_002309675.1 Lachnospiraceae bacterium UBA1201 | reverse complement strand
AGTTCGAATCTCGTCTGGGTCGTTGTAATAGATCACTGCGTGATCTATTACGTGAGAAATTATCCTTGAAACGAGATGCGCCAGCATTCGAGTTTCAAATAATTTCGAGCATCTATGGTTTGCGAAGCAAACCTACCTTGTATACTGAAAGGTTTTTCTTCCGGTATCCTTTGAAAATCTACGGGGTCTTAGCTCAGCTGGGA
>DBXX01000101.1:0-11466 GCA_002309675.1 Lachnospiraceae bacterium UBA1201 | reverse complement strand
TAGGTTCGAGCCCTATAGGCCCCACTCGTACCGATCTTGCACCCGCTAATTTCGGTACACGCGTCCCACGGATTTTTCTCTGTGGCAGTCCTATGTAAGCCGGCGTGGCGGAATAGGCAGACGCACAGGACTTAAAATCCTGCGGGTAGCGATACCCGTACCGGTTCGATTCCGGTCGCCGGCATACCTTTAATTTAATATGTGTGCGTAGCTCAGCTGGATAGAGCGTCTGACTACGGATCAGAAGGTCGGGAGTTCGAATCTTCTCGCACACGCTACTTGAAAAAGTCTTCAAACCTCATCATGAGGGGCGAAGGCTTTTTTGTATGCATTTTCCGCGGGGGTCTGGTTTGCATTTTCCGATGTTTTCATGTATAATGTAAGTTGGTGTCTTGTGTCGAGATGTGAATTTCGGCATGGATGCGAAAAAGTTTGCGGGTGGTTTTTGATTCGAACCATGCGTAAGGAAGGAAATATATGGATCGAAAACGTATTGCGATGTTGGCGGGGGTCGGCGTTGCAGCGGCGATGGTTTTGGCGTTGATCGTCACAGTGGTTCTGCATTTTACAGGTGCGATCACATTGCCCTTTTTGGGAGCGGAAGAAACGAAGGTCGCTTTTTTGACTTCGGAGGACTCGACAGAGGCGAGTGAGGTCGCAACGACAAAAACTGAGACGGAGGAGAATTCTTCTACCGAAGTGACACAGGTCGAACCTACCGAGACGGAGGTGACGACGGAAGAGGAAACCGAGTCTTCCACGGAGGAGGAAACTACGGAGGAGTCGACAGAGGAAGAAACTTCAGAACCGGAGACGGAAGAGGAAACCGAGCAGGAAACGGAGCCTAAGGAGCCTCCGACCTATCGATTTGTAGAGCCGATCCTGCATCTGGAAGCAGGCGAGGAACAGATGAGCGGCCTGGTGTGCTCAGATCCGACGGCGCCGCCGATCCCGGTATATTGGAGTTCTGCGAATCCCGAGATCGCGGATATCATTGACGGCATGATCTATGCTAAGTCAGAGGGCGTGACCATACTTACCGCGAAACTGGCGGGGCAGGAGATCGCGTGCCAGGTGCAGGTCCACGAGCCTACACTGCTTGTATATATCAATTATTCGTATTTGAATTTGCTGCCGGGTGAGAAGAAGCAGCTGGCTGTGGGCGTGGAGCCTGCGGATACCAAGCAGAACATAGCGCTCTCATGGCAGTCGAGCAACCCGAAGGTGGCGGCAGTCGACGGAAACGGCGTGGTCACCGCGAAAAAAGCCGGCGCGGCACGCATCGTAGGCCATGTCGGAAAGAAGTATGAAGTTTATTGTGATGTTGTAGTGGAAGCGAAGCTGGAGAGCATGACATTCGTCGACGGTAACGTCACGATGCAGCCCGGACAGACGCGGTTTTTACCGGTTTCTGTCGTTCCGGTCGAAGCAGCTTCCGGTAAGGCGATCATTTGGCAGTCGTCCAAACCTGAGGTGGCGACGGTCGACCAAGGGGGCAATGTTTATGCCCTGTCCCCGGGTAACGCGACGATCTCTGTTTTCGTCGGGGATGATTACACAGCTTGTGTAGTCATGGTCAAGGAGCCTGAGACGCAGGCACCGACACAGCCGCCTACGCAACCGCCCACAGAGGCGCCTACACAACCTCCGACACAGGCACCGACAGAGCCGCCTACGGAGGAGTCATTTCCTGCAGAAACGGGCAATGCCGAAGAGAGTTCGGCGGATGTTCCTACCGAGGAAACGACGCTAGAACCGGAGACGGAACCTCCGACACAGGCACCGACCAGCCCGCCTGAGGAGACATTGCCCTCGGAGACGCAGGTAGAAACGTCGGAAGTGATAGAGACTGTGCCGGAAACAGAACCGGAAACCGATCCGATCCCGGACGTTCCGCTGCCGCCAGCACCGAAGGTAACGCTGGTGTTTGACGCAGGACACGGCGGCGCCTGGCCCGGTTCATCATCCGGAGCCGGCAACTATCTGCGCCGTGCGAACGGTCAGCTGGAGAAAGATCTTACGTTAGTGGTTGCTTTGATGGCGAAAACCTATATTGAGGACCATTACGAAGGCGTGACCATCGTGATGACACGTACCACCGATATGCATTTTTCGAAGGATCAGGTGGAGGATCTGAAACTTCGCTGTGCGATCGCAGGTCAGGTCGGAGCGAATGCGATGATCAGTTTCCATTTTAACGCGGTAAATACGCACACCGCATCCGGAGCCGTCGTGCTCTGTTCACAAAAGCCGACCGTGGCAGCGACATGTGCGGGGCTCGGCAACTGTGTTCTCGATGAACTCGAGAAACTCGGTATCGGCCGCCGCGGCGTCGCGACGAAGCTTTTGGGCGACACGGGACTGGATTATTACGCGATCAATCGTCACTGCGCAGCCTACGATATCCCGGGTATCATTATCGAGAACTGTTTCTACGATAACCCCGCGGAGGTGCCGTTCTTCGATAGTGAGGAAGCTCTGATGCACCTGGCTATCGCAGATGTAAAAGGTATCGCGAAGTACTATGGCTTGCGAGAGAAAAAATAATATAGAATAAGGAGTATATATCATGGATGAGAAAGTTTTGAATACTGAGGCAGTTGAGGAGAAATTGCCCTCTATGGATGATTTTAAAGAGGAACTGGAGGCTTCGTTTAAGCGCGTGAAGACGGGCGATATCTTGAAGGCGACGATCGTTTCGGTCGACGAGCTCGAGGGCGCGGTTGCGGACCTGAATTACTATGCACCGGGTAAGATCGCGGTCGATGAGTTCTCGGATGATCCGAAATTTGCGATCATGGAGGAAGTACATCCCGGCGATGTTGTGGACGCGATCGTTCTGCGTCCGGACGACGGTGCGGGCAATATCGTGCTGTCCGTAAAGCAGGCAGGACAGGAACTGGCCTGGGATAAATTTGCTGCATATGAAAGAGAGAAGAAGACGCTCACCGTTCAGATCAAGGAAGCCGTTAACGGCGGGGGNNGAAAGCCGTTAACGGCGGCGTGATCTGCTATCCGGAGGGCATCCGTGCATTCATTCCCGCGTCGAAACTTTCACTCACCTATGTGGAAGACCTGAAGACCTTCGTGGGTAAGAAGGTAGATGCTCGCGTGATCAATGTGGACGCGGAAAATAAAAAACTCGTTCTGTCCTGCAAGGAGATCCTGGCAGAGCAGGCGCATAAGGAAAAAGAAGAACTGATCGAGCGCATCGCGGTCGGAAGCATCGTGAACGGAACCGTTGAGTCACTGCAGAACTACGGCGCATTCGTCAACATCGGCGACGGTGTATCGGGCCTGCTTCACATTTCCCAGATCAGCAACAAGCGTCTGGGTCACCCGAAGGAAGCGCTGAAGGAGGGCCAGGAGGTCCGCGTGAAGATCATTAAGGTCGAAAAGGGTAAGGTCAGCCTCTCCATGAAGGAGGCCGAGACCGTGATGGATAAGGACATGGACTCGAAGGCACCCGTGGAGTATTCCGATAACGGCAGCGCATCGACCAGCCTGGGCTCGCTGTTTAAGAACATTAAGTTGAACTAAGAAACGCCGGCGGGTATATGCCGGAAGAGGAACCGAAATGGAAGAAAAGATCCGACTGAAGATAACAATGACAGAGCAGAATATCAAGGATTATGTTTACGGGCAGACCTTGAAATCTTTGCGTGGTATCGCGTTCTTCGCGCTGGGCGTGCTCGCGATCGTGATCCTGGTGCTGACCTGGAACGACCAGGGAACGCTGGCGAAAGTCTGCCTGATCGGCATTGCCGCGATCTATCTGGTCGTGCAGCCGGTGATGACCATCCTGAAGGCGAACACGCTTTCGAAACGGCCGGAGCTCTTCGTGCCCATCGAGTATGAGATCGACGAGGAAGAGGTGGCTGTGACCCAGGGCGAGGAACACATCGTGTACCGCTGGGAGGACGGCTTCCGCTTTGTGGTGAAGAAGAACCTCCTGCTCATTTATGTGAGCCGGATCAATGCTTACATCCTCCCGAAGGACCAGCTCGGCGAGAATTACACGCGGCTGCTGACCATGGCGAAAAACCATGGATGCCCCGTTCGTGCGTAAGAAGGGTGATTGGACAATGAGTGAGAAAACATTACAGGATGCTGCGCAGATCGGGGCGATGCAGCCCGGAGAGACGTGGACCTTTATATCGCACAGCCCGGCCGAGACGGCGCAGATCGCGCAGGCGGCGGCACGGACAGCGAAAAGCGGCGACGTGTTCTGCTTAGACGGCGATCTGGGAGCCGGAAAGACTTTCTTTTCGCAGGCCTTCGGCGCGGCGCTCGGAATCACCGAACCGATCGTGAGCCCGACCTTTACCATCGTCTCCGAATACGACGGCGGGCGGCTGCCGATGTACCATTTTGATGTCTATCGCATCGAGGAGATCGAGGAGATGGACGAGATCGGATTTGAGGAATATGTTTACGGCGCGGGCGTGACCCTGATCGAATGGGCCTGCCGGATCGAAGAGATCCTGCCGCAGCACCGCTATGCCGTGAACCTGACCCGTTCGAACCCGCAAAACGACAGCGAACGGAGGATCGAGATATGCAGATATTAGGAATAGAGAGTTCGTCGCTGGTGGCGTCGGTCGCCCTCTGGAAGGACGACGTGATCGTCGCGGAGTATACCGTGAACTATAAAAAAACACATTCACAGACCCTGCTGCCGATGTTGGATGAGATCGTCCGGATGACGCAGACGGATCTGAAGGAGATCGACGTGATCGCATTGTCGAACGGACCGGGTTCATTTACCGGACTTCGCATCGGCTCTGCAACCGCAAAAGGCCTGGGCCTGGCGCTCGAAAAACCGATCGTGGAGATCGGGACTGTCGAGGCGACGGCCTACCAGTGCTTCGGCTACAACGGCCTGATCTGTCCCATTATGGATGCGCGGCGCAGTCAGGTCTACACGGGCCTGTACCGCTATGATGCGCAGGGGAACTTTTCGGAAGTCTTCGGCCAATGTGCCCTCAGCGTAGAGGAATTGGTTGAAAAACTGAACACCTATCCGGAGACGGTGTTGCTTTTGGGCGACGGCGTTCCGGTGTATAAAGAATTGATCGAGCGCCTGGCGCCCGGACGTTTCGTCTACGCGCCCGCATTTACCGCGAGACAGCGTGCGGCTACGGTGGCAGCACTCGGCGCAGTCCGCTTTGCGCAGGGCCGCGCGATCCCGGCGGAGGCCTCCGTGCCGGACTACTTGCGCAAATCGCAGGCGGAGCGCGAGATGGAGGAAAAGGAGCAGCAGGCATGAAGGTGATCTACCGTTTGGCGACGGTGCGCGACGCGGAGGCGATCGCGAAACTGGAGCAGGAATGCTTCAGCGCGCACCCGTGGAGCGAGGAAGAGCTCACCGAGTCGCTGTTAAAATATAACTATCGTTTTTTTGTTGCCGCCGAGGTCGATGAAAACGGCGAGGAGACAGGAAACATTGTCGGCTACGTCGGCATGTATATCGTCGCTGCGGAGGGCAATATCACGAATGTCGCGGTGACGACGCCTGCCCGAAGGCAGGGCGTGGGCCGCGGCTTGATGAATGCGCTTTGCGAATACAGCAAAAAGTCGGACTGCATTGCCCTGACACTGGAGGTGCGTGTATCGAACGCGCCGGCGAAGAAACTGTATCAGAGTCTCGGCTTTGAGATCGCGGGCGTGCGAAAGAATTTTTACTTGGATCCGGTGGAGGATGCCGAGATCATGTGGCTGCATTTTGCAGTATGAGGTTACTAAATGCTTGACGTTTGTTTGCTCGGAACGGGCGGCATGATGCCGCTGCCGTACCGCTATCTGACTTCTCTGATGCTTCGCTACAACGGCGTACAGGTGCTGGTGGACTGCGGCGAGGCGACGCAGATCGCGATGAAAGAGGCGAAATGGAGCGCGAAGCCCATCGATGTGATGTGCATCACCCATTACCACGCCGACCACATCAGCGGTCTTCCCGGCATGCTCCTGACCATGGGCAATGCCGAGCGGACGGAGCCTCTGACCATGGTGGGCCCGAAGGGCTTAGAGCGCGTGGTAAATGCTTTGCGCGTCATTGCCCCGGAGCTGCCGTTCCCGATTCGCTTTATCGAACTGACGGAGAGTGTTGAGACGCTGTCCCTGGCGGGCATGGAGGTCACGGCCTTCCGCCTGCAGCATAAGGTGACATGCTATGGCTATAAATTTGAAGTGAAGCGCGGCGGGCGGTTTGATGCGACGCGCGCGAAGGAGCAGGGGATCCCGTTGCCGCTGTGGCACCGGCTGCAGAAGGGCGAGACGATCGAAGATCCGGAAACGCCCGGAAAGATCTACACGCCGGACATGGTGCTGGGACCGCAGAGACGCGGCCTGAAGCTGGTCTATGCGACCGACACGCGGCCGGTTCCGGTGATCGCCGAGATGGCGCAGGATGCGGACCTGTTCATCTGCGAGGGCATGTACGGCGACCCCGAGAAGCTGGCGAATGCGAAAGAAAACAAACACATGATGATCACGGAGGCGGCGCAACTGGCGCGGCAGGCTAATCCCCGACGCTTCTGGCTGACACATTACAGCCCCTCCCTAAATCATCCCGAAGAATATGAGAAGGACGCGCGGAAGATATTTCCCGAGGCGGTCCTGCCGAAGGACGGAAGAAGCATTACACTTTCGTTCGATGAGGAGTAGACATGGAAGAAAGACCCTGTACGATACTGGCCATTGAGTCGTCGTGTGACGAGACTGCGGCGGCGGTGGTGCAAAACGGACGCAAGGTGCTGTCGAACGTGATCTCGTCGCAGATCGCGCTGCACACCCTGTACGGCGGCGTGGTCCCGGAGATCGCGTCGCGAAAGCACGTGGAGAAGATCAACCCCGTGATAATGGAGGCGCTGTCGCAGGCGAATATGCGCCTGGAGGACATGGACGCGATCGCCGTGACCTACGGTCCCGGCCTGGTCGGCGCGTTGCTGGTCGGCGTTGCAGCGGCGAAAGCCATCGCATTTGCCGCGCAGAAACCACTGATCGGCGTGAACCACATCGAGGGACACGTGGCGGCGAATTTTATCGCCCATCCGGAGTTGGAGCCGCCGTTTATCTGCCTGATCGTTTCGGGCGGACACACACACCTGGTGGAAATGAAGGACTACGGGGAGTACGAGATCCTCGGACGCACGCGGGACGATGCCGCGGGCGAGAGTTTCGATAAGGTGGCGCGCGCCATCGGCCTGGGTTATCCGGGCGGTCCGAAGATCGACAAACTGGCGCCGGAGGGAGTGGCGAACATTCCGTTCCCGCGCGCGAAGGTTGAGGGCGCTCCGTACGATTTCAGCTTCAGCGGGCTTAAGTCGGCGGTGCTGAATTACATTAACCATGAAGAGATGCTGGGGCACGAGATCCGGCGGGCGGACATCGCGGCTTCGTTTCAGGACGCGGTCGTTTCGGTGCTGGTCTCCCATGCGCTGGAGGCGGTGCACGACCGTGGTTATCACAGCCTCGTGATGGCGGGCGGCGTGGCGTCGAATAAAGGCCTGCGCAGCGCCATGAGCGCAGCCTGCGAGAAGCAGGGCATCAAGCTGTACTATCCCGATCCGATCCTGTGTACGGACAATGCTGCGATGATCGGTTCGGCGGCGTATTATGAATTTATGAAGGGCCGCGTGAGCGGCTATGACCTGAATGCAGTGCCGGGGCTGAAGATCGGACAGCGCTGATCGAAAGCGGTTCCCGGAACGGGCCGGCGTGGCTTTTGCGCCCGCCGGTAGGGTGAACAGTATGAAGGACAGGAACGTGAGAACAGCGGCGGTCATTCTGGCCGGCGGCAAAGGTTTACGCATGGGCGGCGACATCCCGAAGCAGTATCTGCTGCTTTGCGGTCGGCCGCTTATTTGCCATACATTGGATGCGTTTGAGGCGGCGTCCTCGGTCGATGCGATCCTGGTGGTCGTGGGCGCTGCGGACGTGGAGCGCGTGACGCGGGAGCTGACGGAGAACTACGGACCTTATTCGAAGTTGATTGGTGTCGTGGCCGGCGGCCGGGAGCGGTTCGACTCGTCGAAGTGCGGGCTGGATGCGGTCCTTAAGCAGGCGGAAGCGTACGACATTGTGCTGGTGCATGATGCCGCGCGGGCACTGGTGAGCCCCGAGTGCATTGACCGCGTGGTCGCAAAGACGATCGAGACGGGCGCCTGTGTGGCGGCGGTCCCGGTGACGGACACGGTGAAACAGAGCGCGGACGGCGCGCGAATCGACCGGACGCTGCCGCGAAACGAACTGTACGCGGTGCAGACGCCGCAGGGGTTTGCGACCGAGCTGCTGGCGCGGGCGTACGCTGCGATGGAGCAGCAGAGAAACGAGGCGCCGGAAGCATTTGCCGCGGAAGAAAAGAACATCACGGACGATGCGAGCGTGGTGGAGCGATATACCGACCACCCGGTATTTCTGGCGCAGGGCGAGCCGACGAACCGCAAGGTGACGCTCGCAGAGGATCTGGAATATGCAGAGTACATCCTGACGAAGCGGGCTTAGGTTATCAGGCCGTTCAGGATGTGAAATATCTAGTGGCCTGTGGCAGCTCGGCTGCCGAAAGGCTCGAAAGGAAGGTGTTTGCCATGGGCGAACGAATGACACAGGAGGATATCCGAAAAATACAGGAGGAGATCGACTACCGCAAACTTGTGGTACGTAAGGAAGCCATCGCGGCGGTGCAGGAGGCACGCGCGCACGGCGACCTGAGCGAGAATTTCGAGTACCACGCGGCGAAGAAGGATAAGAACCAGAACGAGAGCCGCATCCGCTATCTGGAGAGGCTCATCGCGAACGCGCAGATCGTGGAAGATAAGGCGCCAGCGGACGTGGCGGGTATGGACCGCACCGTGACGCTGTATTTCGAGGATGACGACGAGGAGGAGACCATTACCCTCGTGACGTCGATCCGGGGCAATTCTTCGAAGGGCTTGATCAGCATCGAGTCGCCCATCGGAAAGGCTCTGGTCGGCCACCGCGTCGGCGACCGCATTCTGGTGCAGGTCGACGAGCGCGTGTCCTACTACGTCGTGATCCGCGCGATCGGCATGGCGGACGAAAACCAGGCCATCCGCAAGTATTGAGGTGACACCGGGGACGGTTCTTTCTGTCACCGTGACAGTGGGGACGGTTCTTTTTGTCACATTGCCCGAGTGCTCAAACTCTCGGAAAATGAAAAAACAATTGAATAAGGAGGAAGCAATATTGGCTAGACAGGCAAGAAAAATGAGCTTAAGCGGGTATTTCCACGTGATCGTCAGAGGTGTCGGAAAGCAGATTCTGTTTGAGAACGATAGGGATTACAGGTATTACATATCACTACTTAAAAAGTATTCCGGGGAGATGCCTATCACGATCAACACATATTGTCTAATGGACAATCACGTTCATCTGTTGCTGCGGGACACCGATAATTGCCTGCCTCTGTTTATGAAAAAAATGGGCGTGAGCTATGCCGCCTACTACAACAAGAAATATGAAAGAACGGGACATTTGTTTCAGGATCGATATCTCAGCGAGGCCGTAGAAACAAGAGAGTATCTGCTCTCCGTGTTTCGGTACATATTGAATAATCCGGCTGCGGCCGGGATTTGCCCTGCTTCGGAGTATATGTGGAGCAGCTATCGAAGATACGACGATCCAGAGTCTTTTGTGAACACGGAAATACTGTGTAAATTGATCGGGAGTTGGGAGCGATATGCAGTTTTTATTTCTGCAGGGAATGAAGATGATTGTCTGGAGTTTAACAGACATAAAAGAGATGATGAATGGGCTAAAGGAAAACTCGAGGAAGTGCTGGGGCTGAATAGCGGTACGGTTTTGAAGGGGTATGATAAAATACCTCGGGACAATGCCTTGCGCAGTCTCCGAGAGGCAGGATTGACCGTTCGTCAGATCGAAAGGTTAACAGGAATAGGACGGGGGGTAATACAACGAGTCACATGTGACAGATAGAACCGTCCCCATTGTCACGGTGACAAAAAGAACCGTCCCCACTGTCACGAAGAGGAGGTTTACTATGGGGGTTTACAAGAATTTTGAACTGGCGACGTATTTCATAGCGCACGGGACGAAAGAGGCGGACCGGGAACAACTGGAGCAGGAGATCGCTTTCTTCGAGAAGCATCTGCACCTGGATAAGGTGTATCTGGAGCCGTACCGCGGCGGGGATTTCGCCACGGAGGCGCAGGTGCGCATGGTCAAGGAAGTGTTCGAGGCGCACGGGATCCGCGTGGCGGGTGGCATTACCCCTTGCGCGCCGCAGCCGGAGGGCACGAAGAAGAAGGCCCGCATGTTCGACACCTTGTGCTACAACGATAAGGCCATGACGGACCGGTTGTCGGAGGCGGCAGCGCTGTGCGGCCGTGTGTTCGACGAGTTCATCATCGATGACTTCTTTTTCACAAACTGTACGTGTGAGGACTGCCGGCGGGAGAAGGAGGCCTTCAACGTTGCGCACGGCATCACGGACGGAAGCTGGCAGAGCTACCGCGTGGCGAAACTCTATCAGGCGTCGAAGGATTTCATCATCAGGCCGGCGAAACAGGAGAACCCGGCCTGCCGTGTGATCATCAAGTACCCGAACTGGATGGAGTCGTATCAGGAGACCGGCTACGATCCGGCGTCGCAGAAGGAGATATTCGACGGCATCTACACCGGCACCGAGACGCGCGATCCGAGACATACGGACCAGCATTTGCCGCGGTATCTGTCGTTTTCGCTGATGCGTTACATGGAGGCGATGCTTCCGGGCGGCAACGGCGGCGGATGGTTCGATCCGTACGACTGCCCGCTGGTGGAGCAGTATCTGGAGCAGGCCTACCTGACCGCGTTTTCGAAGCCGCGGGAACTTATGATGTTCTGCTTCCAGAGCTTATATGACAATCTGTGTATTCCGACCCTGGGATTTATGCTGGATAAGCTGGACACGCTACTTTCGCATCTGGGCGACAGCATCGGCACGCCTTGCTACATTCCGAATGCTTCGCAGGGCGAGGATAATATCCAGGATTTCCTGGGCATGCACGGCTTCCCGATCCTTCCGGTCCCGTATTTTCCGGAAAATGCGAAGCGCGTTCTATTGACGGCATCGTCCGCGTACGATCCGGACATTATGGAGAAGACCGAGCGCTATGTGGCTGCCGGCGGCAAGGCGATCGTGACGCCGGGCTTCGTGAAAGCTACGCTGGATCGCGGCTTAAAGGGCATGACATCCATCCGCGACGGCGGACGCAGGATCCGCACGGACCGCTTCTTCACGTCCGAGCGGTGGGACGGTGTGCGTGATCAGATCGCCGAGAAACCGATCGAATTTTCCGTGCTTGAGCTCCGCAACAACGCGACCTGGGGCGCCCTGTGTAAGGCGGTAGCGGACGAAGAGAGTTACTCGCTGCTGCTTCGCGACACCTACGGCGACGGCGAGCTGGTGACGCTGAACCTGCCGGATGCGTTCGGCCAGATCAA
>DBXX01000031.1 GCA_002309675.1 Lachnospiraceae bacterium UBA1201 | reverse complement strand
GCAAGAAGCTGCATTTCGTCGGGGGGAGACGGGATCTATGCGAAGCCGATCGAAGGACGGGTGAAGGTATTCACCGCGTGGGATCCGGATAAATACTACCTGGGACGGACGGGCGACTACCTGGCAGTCCGTGTGGACGATCCTTCGGATATCTACGTGATCGAGGGCGGTATATTTGCGAAGACCTATGAAAAATGCGAGGATTGACCTATGAGATACGATGCTTTTATCAGCTACCGGCACACGCCGTTAGACATGGAGATCGCGAAGAAGGTCCATGTGGGCCTGGAGACCTACCATGTGCCCGGCGCTGTTCAGAAGAAGACCGGAAAACAGAAGATTCGGCGGGTGTTCCGCGATCAGGAAGAGCTGCCCATCGGCAGTGATCTGAATGAGAACATCTCGGAGGCGCTGCGCGAATCGGAGTATCTGATCGTCATCTGTTCGCCGGAGACGCCGGGCTCGTACTGGGTGTTGAAGGAGATCGAGACCTTCATCGAGATGCATGACCGGCAGCATATTCTGGCGGTCCTTATAGACGGGGAGCCGGAGCAGAGCTTTCCTGCGCCGCTGCTTTGTGACGAGGAGGGCCATGCGGTCGAGCCTCTGGCGGCCGACGTGCGCGGATCGACTCCCTCTGAACGAAATAAGAAATTCAAGACCGAACTGCTTCGACTGGCGGCGCCGATCCTGGGCTGCAGCTACGACGATTTGCGCCAGCGCCACCGCGAGCGCATCCTGAAGCGGAACATCCTGATCGGAGCCGTTGCAGCCGGCATAATCGCGATCGCGGGTACCGGCTTCGGTATCTATAACGCGAAGGTGGCTGCCCGCATGAAAAAACTGGCGGACGAAAAAGCCCAGCTCGCGGATGAAAAAACCAAACTGGCCAATGATAAATCGAACCTGGCGAACGAAAAGTCCAGACTGGCGGATGAAAAGACGAGGCTGGCGGACGACATTCTGGTCGAATTCAAGGAGAAGCAGGTGAACCAGTCCCGGTTCTACGCGGAAGAAGCGATGGCGCAGTACCGACTGGGAAACCTGGAGGACGCGGTCCTCATCGCATCGGCCGGCCTGCCCTCCGACGAGCAGGATCGCCCGTTCGTAGCGGAAGCGGAGTACGCGCTCGCAACCGCGCTCCACGCGTATGACAGTGGCAACGAGATCGATTTCGACCGTATCCTGGAACATGATCACACGGTGGAAGCGATGGATCTGGATGAGAGCGGCCGGTACCTGACCTCGACGGACAGCAGTTACACCGTCTATGTCCATGACACCCGGACCGGTGAACTTAAGCTGAAGGTGCTTCCGGAGACGGATGCGACAAAGCATCGTTTGTCCGTGATCGCCGCCCTTGCAAATGCCGACGGTCTGGTCGTCATTAACCAGAAGGGAGTGGTCCGTTACGACTATGCCGGAGAGACGCAGCAAAAACTGGAGTTTGAGAAAGACATACGTAAGGCCATGGTCGATGACGTGACAGGCACGATCTTTTGCGTGACTTCGGATACGATCCGGATCCTGAAACTGTCCGACCTGACGGTCCGCGCGGAACTTCGTTACTCGGATGAAATCGTCACACCTTGGGAAACCGGGTTTTCCGAAGACGGAAAATGGTTCGCATGTGCGTATTCCGTGGAGGAGACCGAGCCCGGCCGCATCGCGATCCTGGACTGTGAAAAAAACAAGATCGCCACGGCTACGCTGACCGGCGAACACACGCTGGTCATGACATTGACCGAACTGGGAAATGTAGCGGTCGTAAGCACGAACCATGATTTCTTCTATGAAGGGATCAAAGATCTTACGATGGACGTTTTTTCCGCGAAAGACGGTAAGAAACTCTACAGCCTGGAACTCCCGTTCAACAAATGGGAGATGTTTGACTTCAAAATGCAGATATCGTCCCATGCTTATGATGGAAAGAACGATATCGTGATCGCTTCCGACAGTGACGTGTACTCCATCGATGAGGTGACCGGGGAGATGAAGGCGCATGCCACGCTTCCCGGATCGGCGACCGCGCTCGCGCTCGTCGATGGTACGTCGACTGCGTATATTTGTTGCAGAAACGGAGATATCCTGGTCATGGACACCGACGACGGAAAGTCCGACAGCGCCTTGACCATAAGTACGACCATAGCATCCGAGGATATGAGGCTCATAAACAGCGGAGTCATTCTCCGGGAGCGGAACAGCACGCGGCTGTTGATGCTGAAATATCATGAGGCCTACGATCTTCGAAAACTGCCGGATCTGAGCGCGAGCTGCCTCGGTTATAACGTGGCTCCGAACTCGGATTATTATGTGCTTCAGGATCGCCGGGCCGTCGGAGTATTCTATTTTTACGATTCGGAGGGTTCGCTCTTCTACACGTTGGAACTGGGCAGCTACGCAAAAGGAAGCGGCTTTTACGGCGACCGTTTTGTAATCACGAACACCAGCGAGATCCATCTGGTCGATCCCTATAAAGGAACGGATAAGAAGATCGCCTATAAAGATCTGGGGCTCAATGAGAAATACAATGATGCACAGTTAAGCTCGGATGGACGTCTGTTGATGACTTATTTCGGTGTGGTCGGGACGGCTGTCATTGACCTGGAAGAAGAACGCTGCGTCTATTCATATAATACGGATAGGAACATCGATGCCGCCACCTTAAGCGGGGACGGAAAGTATTTGCTGTTTTCCAAATCCGGTTCGCCTCTGGCTGTTGTTGATATAGCGACCGGTGCGCTTAGGGAGTTTTCGGATCCCGGACTGGATCGGTACAGCACCATCAGCAATCGGATGTCCGTCCTGACATGTGATGAAGCCGGTCAGTATGCCGCCATGGCGTGTGCCGACGGTTACGTTCGCATTCTGTCCCTGACGTCGGCTGAAACGCTGATGAAGCTGCCGTTGCAGACGGATGAGACCTGTTTCCTGAAGTTTACGAAGGACGGGAAGCATATCCTGATGCAGGGCGATGACCGCCGCGTCCGGATCTATGACCTGACCGACGGAGCCTGCGTAAACTTTTTCGAACTGGGGCGCCCCATCTCCTTTATTTCCGAGGCGGAGGGGAAGATCGCCATCAGTACCGACCAGGCGGTGACTCTTCTGGATGCGGAGAGCTTTGGTAAACTGGCCGATGTTCCGAATGCGGTCGTATACCTGCCGAAGAGCCAAACCTTCATCCTGGCCATCGGGAAGGATACCTGGGCCACCGGCTATAAGAACTATCAGGCCCTTAAGTCGGAGGCTGAGCGGCAGTATCCCGGCGCGAAGCTGAGCGACGAAAAGAAGGTGCTGTATAATATTGATTAATGCTGTTGATGCAGACGAAATGGTTCCCCGAGGAGGGACGTTTCGTTTGCGAAAACAAAACGAGTGTGCTATAATGCTTTTGATCTGCACATGCAGATTCGGGAAAACAAGGAAAAAGGAGAATGAAAATGAAAGAGAAGATCGGATACATCTTTTTAGGACTGCTGTTCGCGGCCTGCATCTTCTTGATGTTTAGAAACGGCTACGGCCTTCTGGCGGATTCGTCTAAAAAGCAGGAGGTAAATATCGTGGCCATCGGCGGCGGCATAGACTACAATCATAAATTCGAAGGTATTATCCCTTTGGGAACTGATCACTATCGTCTGGGACAGGATGGAAAGACCGGAAAGATATATATCCTGCGCGCCAGTGAAAAGTGGTTCGAAGAAAACTTTCCGGAAGGAATATCCAAGATCAAGGGCGGTATCCCTGTAACGGCCGTACAATGCAAGGTATCCGGTCATGACCTCCGACAGGCTCTTCAGAAAGAGATGAGTGAAGTTTCGATTTTGGGACGCGGCTCCGACGGAAGCCAGTATTTATTTATCAATCCAATGTTTCTGGCTATTTTTGCAATGTCCCTGGCCATCGGCGGCGTGCTGGGCGTTATCCTGGCGGTGCTGATCCTGGTAAAAGCCGACTCGATCCCTCAGAAACTGAAGACCGGTTTCGGCATCTATCTGCTGATCTATGCATTGCTTTTGGTATACTTCCTGATGCGCTATGGGCTTCTGATGGTTTGATCTACCTACTAAATGAATGATATAGAATCATAAAGCCGGCCGCCTGCACTATGCAGGCGG
>DBXX01000083.1 GCA_002309675.1 Lachnospiraceae bacterium UBA1201 | reverse complement strand
CTGGCGAAGCATCTGACCATGCCGGTGACGTTTGACTTTATGTGCGTGTCCAGCTACGGCGGCGGCACTGTTTCGAGCGGTACCGTGCGCATCGCGAAGGACCTGGCGCACCCGATCGAGGGCCGCAACGTCATCGTGGTGGAGGACATCATCGACTCCGGCCGGACGCTTTCGTACCTGCTGAAGTTTTTGAGCGCGCGTAATCCGAAGAGCCTGAAGCTCTGCACGCTTTTAGATAAGCCGGATCGCCGCGTGGTACACGACGTGACCGTGGATTATACCGGTTTCGTCATCCCCGACGCCTTCGTCGTGGGCTATGGTCTGGATTACGACCAGAAATACAGAAATCTTCCCTACGTCGGCGTAGTGGAATTCTCGGAGGATTGATTTGAGACAGAGAAGCAATACAGGTTACAAGATATACCTGTTTATCATTTTTATATTAGTGGGGTTCCTGGTCTGGTATTCCTACAGTCAGAACCGCGCGACGGTCTGGAAGTACACGGCCCTGACGGATCAGGTAAAAACAGGGGCACAGGACATTTATGAGGTGTCGGTCCGCCAGAACGCGGAGATCCCGACCGGTCAGGTCTACTTCCGTGTGCAGGGCATAAATGATCAGCTTATGGTCAATGTTTCCGATGTCAATGAGACAGTGACCATGCTGGAGGCGGCCGGTGTTCCTTTTTCCATCCGTGATGTGGAGCGGCCCAGCTATTTCCTGACGACCATACTGCCCGTGCTTTTGATCATCGTGGCGCTCTACCTGCTGCTGGTGTTCTTCAACCACTCCATGGCGGCAGCGGCCGGCGGCGGACGGAACATGTCCGACTTCGGAAAGAGCCGGGCCACCATGATATTGCCCGGAAAGAATTCGACCACATTTGCCGATGTGGCAGGCATGACAGAAGAAAAAGAAGACCTCGAGGAGATCGTAGATTTCCTGAAGGATCCTAAGAAATATATTGAGCTCGGGGCGCGCATCCCGAAGGGCGTACTGCTCGTCGGACCGCCCGGAACCGGTAAGACACTCCTGGCGAAGGCGGTTGCCGGCGAGGCAAATACACCGTTTTTCTCGATCTCCGGTTCGGATTTCGTGGAGATGTTCGTCGGTGTCGGCGCATCCCGTGTGCGTGACCTGTTCGCACAGGCGAAGGTAAACGCTCCCTGTATCGTATTCATCGATGAGATCGACGCAGTCGGCCGGCGGCGCGGTACCGGTATGGGTGGCGGCCACGATGAGCGCGAGCAGACGCTGAACCAGCTTCTGGTAGAGATGGACGGCTTCGCGGTCAATGAAGGCGTTATCGTCATGGCGGCGACGAACCGCCTGGACATCCTGGATCCGGCGCTCCTGCGTCCCGGCCGTTTCGACCGGAACATCGCGGTCTCCAAGCCGGATGTGCGCGGACGCGAAGAGATCCTGAAGGTGCATTCGAAGAATAAGCCGCTCGCGGACGATGTGGACCTGAACGAACTGGCCCGCTCGACCATCGGTTACACCGGTGCCGATCTGGAGAACCTCATGAACGAGTCGGCAATCGCGGCAGCGAAAGACCAGCGGAAGTTCATTACGAAAAAGGATATCGAGAAATCGTTTATTAAACTGTCGGTCGGAACCGAGAAGAAATCCCGGATCGTGGCCGAGATCGAGAAAAAGGTCACTGCCTACCATGAGGCCGGACATGCGATCCTGCTTCACCTGCTTCCGAATGTAGGACCGGTGCACACGGTATCCATTATCCCGACCGGAACGGGAGCGGCCGGTTACACCATGCCTCTTCCGGAGAAGGAAGACCTGATGTTCCGCACGAAATCGAAGCTTCTGGACGACATCTGCGTAGACATGGGCGGCCGGATCGCCGAGGACATCATCTTCGGCGATATCACGACCGGAGCCACCATGGATATCAAACACGCGACTACGGTCGCCCGTCGTATGGTGACGGAGTTCGGTATGTCCGAGAAGGTCGGCGTTCTGCATTTCAGCGAGGACGACGAGGTCGTTGTCGGACGCGATCTGGGCCATGTCCGTACGTACAGCGAGGATACAGCCCGAAAGATCGACGAGGAAGTTAAGAGAATTGTTGACGAATGCTACGCGAAAGCGTATGATTTGATCAAGAAGAATGAACACGTACTGCACAGTTGTGCAGAGCTTCTTCTGAAGAAAGAAAAGATCATGGCGCCGGAGTTTGAGGCTTTATTCGTATCGGAGACCTAAAAATGGGAGAAATCCATACGAAAATAGTAAAATACAGTACAACTTGCACAAAAAAACATCGAGAAAATCCTGAAAGTTTGTGCAGACTTTTTAAGAAAGCTGTGTTATACTATATAGCGTAAACCCCCCCAATACATTATTTGGTTTTCGCACGCGCAAGCGTTGCGAATACGATCTAATGCGAACCCGGCCCAACCCGCCGGGTTTTTTTTGTTACATGTGCGATGCAATCGCACATGTAACTGGAGAAGTTTTGTTGCATGCGCGATGCAATCGCACATGCAACTGGAGAAGTTTGGTTTTTCATCCGAAGCCGTAGGCTACGGACGAAAAATAAACTTCGACTTACTACCGCTTATTACCATCAATCATTTAGAACGAGGTTATTCACATGCCTGGATCCCTTTTGCCGCGCAGCCGCGAGAGCATGCACGCGGACGAGACGGCGCAGTTTCGGTCGCCGTACCAGCCCAACGCCGGAGATGACGTGAAGCTCAGACTCCGCATTGGCCGCGAGGACACCCCCAATGTCTGGCTTATCATGGACGGCCGCGGGGACGTGCCCATGAAACGCGTGGGGGAGGATTCGCACTTTGCATACTACGAGGCGCAGACAGGCAGGCTTTCGGACGCACCGCTTTCCTATCATTTCCGCGCGGACTACGCGGAAGGCACGTTGTTTTTCAACAAACTGGGCGTTTGTGATGTTGTGAATACCGATTACGATTTTCGGATCCTTCCCGGCTTCTATGTGCCTGAATGGGCACAGGGCGCGGTCATTTACCAGATCTTCGTCGATCGCTTCTGCAACGGCGATCCGGCCAATGACGTGCAGACCGGAGAGTATGCTTATATCGGCGGGCAGGTCAGCCATGCGGACACATGGGACGCGCTGCCGGGCCGCTTTGACGTGCGCCGTTTCTACGGCGGCGATCTGCAGGGAGTTCGTAAGAAACTGGATTACCTGCAGGATCTGGGTGTGGAGGTCATCTATCTGAACCCGATCTTTGTTTCGCCGTCGAACCACAAGTACGACGCGCAGGACTATGACCATATCGATCCGCATTTGGCAGTCATCCCCTTCGATGAGGGCGATGTCCTGCCGGAGGGAAGCTTTGATAACCACGAGGCGACGCGGTACATCAACCGCACGACGCGCAAAGAGAACCTGGAGGCCAGCGATGCCTATTTCGCGGACCTCGTGCGGGAGATCCACGCGCGCGGTATGAAGATCATTCTCGACGGCGTGTTTAATCACTGCGGTTCCTTCAACCGTTACATGGATGCGGAGTTCTTATACAGCGACCGTCCGGAGTATGAGCCGGGCGCGTTCATCACGGGCAGCAGCCCTTACCATTCGTATTTTTCATTTGACGAGGACTCGCTCTGGCCGTGCAATCGTGCATACAACGGCTGGTGGGGCCACCGGACGCTGCCGAAGCTCAACTACGAGGCTTCGCCCGAACTGGAGGCGGAGATGCTCCGCATTGGCCGCAAATGGGTGTCCGAGCCCTACTGCGCAGACGGCTGGCGGCTGGACGTCGCGGCGGACCTGGGTCACTCTGACGAATACAACCATGTGTTTTGGCGGAAGTTCCGCGAGAACGTACGCAAGGCGGCGCCGCAGACGCTGATCCTCGCTGAGCATTACGGTGACCCGGCGGCCCATCTTGCAGGCGGCGAATGGGACACCGTGATGAATTACGATGCGTTTATGGACCCGGTCACTTACTTCCTGACCGGACTGGATAAACATTCGGACAGCTATGACGGCGGTCGGCTGGGGAACGGAGACTGGTTCTTCCGCAATATCACCCACCACATGAGCCGCATGTCCGGACCGTCGCTCCTGGCGGCGATGAATGAACTGTCTAACCACGACCATTCGCGTTTCATGACGCGGACCAACCACACGGTCGGCCGGCTTTCCTCGCGTGGAAGTGAGGCGGCGGAGCGCGGTATCAATAAGGCGGTCTTCCGCCTGGGCGTGGTGATGCAGATGACGTGGCCGGGCGCCCCGACCGTCTACTACGGCGATGAAGCCGGTCTGGTAGGCTGGACGGATCCCGACAACCGGCGGACCTATCCCTGGGGCCGCGAAGACCTCGAGATGATCGAGTTTCATCATTATATCATTGGCATCCACAAGCGGACGCAGTGCCTGCGGACCGGCTCGCTCGTCCTTCTGACGGCGCAGCCCGGCATGATCTCCTATGGGCGTTTCGATGGAAGCAGCTACGCGGTCGTTGTGGTCAATGTCAGTGAAACCCATCAGAAACTGTATGTTCCTGTATGGCGCGTGGGCGCGCCGGAAAACGATCCGGAGGCCATTTGCCGAGTCATGCAGACCGGAATCTCCGGTTATAATGTCGGTCGCGTGCCTTATGAAACACGCGACGGATACATTGTGGCGGACATGACGCCGACATCGTGCGCGGTATTTACCGGCACGTTCGAAAAATGAACGCCCGAATTTGTTGAGAGGTTTACAAAGAGGTAACTATGAACGCTATGAAAGCTATGAAAGCACAGAAGATCACGCTGATCATCTTAGGCGCGATCACGCTCATCCTTTTGATGATTGTGCTCTCGGTCGTGGGTAGCCTGTCCTCTATAGCGGAACAGCGCGATACAAATAACGCGAAGATAACCGCGATCGAACAGGAAAAGGCGATCGTCCAGTCCGTTTGGGATTCTCTTCAGGATGAATACAACGAAAAACAGAAGGAATCCAGATCCTTTGCCGAGATGGAGCGCGCGGATGGCCGCGTGCAGGAGAGCGCGGACCGGCTGGAGGAGCAGATCGCCCGGATGAAAGAGCAGATCGCCGAGCAATCGGCGGCGATCGCCCATGATGAAGCGATCCTTAAGTATCTGCAGCAATTGGCCGAGGAATCTTCATTGTCCATGGAAGAGGTCGAAACTCTGCCCCAAATCGATATAGAGGAGGGAAGAGAATGACCGAAAGAGAGAGAGCTTTACGCATCAAGCATTTAAAAGAACAACGCAGACGTACATGGCGGCGCATGGCTATCGGACTCAGACTGCTGGCCGGCGCGATCGTCATCCTGCTCGTTGTGTGGCTGTTGGTCGGCGTGACGAAGCGCGTACGCATGAGTGAGTTGGCGAAGCAGAACGCGCAGCTGACGAGGCTGGAAGAAGACCTGGCGACGTTGGAACGGCAGAATAAGACGGTGGAGGAACTGATCCGGACGTGTGAAGAGGCCCTCAGCGCGTATAAGGACACGCCGAAGACCGAACAGCAGAAGCGTTTGGAACAGTACGAAGATGAGATCGTAAACCTGAACCACGAGATCGAGGACGCCTCCCTGGAAGCGGAAGAATTAAAAGCGAAGATCACAGAGTATAAGAAGCTTCTGTCGATCAACCCTCGCGAAGAAGTCACACTTCCCGAGCAGGTGACGGAGGAGGTAATTCCTACCGAGGAGATCCCCGGAGGCGAGATCGCACAGCCGACAGAGCAGGTTCCGGTCGAGCCGCCTACGCAGATCATCGACGATGACGAATTCGAACATGAATGATCGCTTTTGACGTGTTGACGGATTTTTGTAAGAAAG
>DBXX01000110.1 GCA_002309675.1 Lachnospiraceae bacterium UBA1201 | reverse complement strand
CTCCGTTACTTAAATTCCAGTGAATTTTGCATGTTTTACTACGGGATTGTCGCCGGCTTTACGAGGTTTCGAGAAAATGAATTCCCATTTCCCCGAATAGACTTTCCGTTCGTATTTAATGCCTGTGGAAACCGCCCTTTCAAGCGACCTCCAGTAATCATACAAGATAAATTGAGTGTAAAGCTGAGGATTGGTACTCTTCAATCTTGGGTTATCCTTCAGGGAAAGGATAACCTCGTGCATATGCTTGGTAGCATTGTTATGAGTCCACATTTTGCCCTCGGGTGTGTTGATGTTAAAAGATCTGGGAAGATCCGTTCCTCCGTAATTATCTTGTGTTATTTCCATATTCCTCCACACAATAGAGGTGTTCCAATTGATGTATCCGATTGTTTGGGAAAAGAATCCACTCCTTGACTTACACATTTCTCTTCCTCCTTGCGAAAACTTCGTTTGTTTTGCTCGGAAACGAGAGAATGGGGATTCCTTGTTGACTTAATTCAGCTAAGAGTGGGGAGGCAGTTGAACCATAGATGATAATTTGACTAGGGCTTATAACTCTTACTGCTTCCTTCAATCCGGTTTCGAAGATCGTTCTGTCAACCGAAGACTTTAACTTGCTGGCAACAGTACCAATGGCGATGACGCTATTTTGGGGAATGCCGTCAAAACAATAGTTCCATGTTTCTTCGGTTCCCCATCTGACATTATTGATGACAGGGATCTGGTTGAGATACATCCAGTAACCGAATGCACGCATACGATAGGTGTTGTATCTTTTGATAGGATCCGGAAAGTCAATATATGTGGAGAAATCCGGAGTGATAATCCCGTTGAAATGTTTGATGATTTCTAGAGCCTTATCAGGATATAACCAGATACTGCTTTGCTTCCCATCGAACTTATGATCATCAATATAGAAATGGATCCACGCATCCACATGAAAGGAGTGGTTGCCCTTTTTCATTTCTTTGTTGTACAATGCTTTAGCATCGTCGTACGATATTAATTGTACAGGCAGCTTTCTCATTGTGCAAGGGCAAATTGGGATATCCGATGGGTGGCAAAAAGTGGCGCCCTTAACCAAGAATGCATTCCAAATGTCGATGCAACCGAGACGAGGGGTATTGGTAATCGGTCTATCAGTAACAATCTTCTTTTGGTTATTCATAAGAATACCTCCTTATAGTAATATTTGCAGCCGATTATCGGTGCCTAATATCATTATGGCGTTTTTTTATGACGTTGATAATTGTCCCGGGAGCACATTTTTATTCACGGTATAGAGCAGGTAAAGAGCGAAAGAAAATGAAACAGATGTTAAACTTGACTTTAACATCTGTTAAACCCCTTGACGAAATGATGAAGTGTGATATACTATTTGTATAAAGGACTAGGAGGTGAAGCAAGGAAATGTTTTATTCATCAATTGGAGAAAACATACGTGAAGTCAGATTGGAAAAAAAATTATCTCAGGAAACACTGGCAGATAGATGTGGATTTTCTAATACAACGTTAAGTTCTTATGAAAATGGTAGAAGAGATCCGAGTTTAGATACGATTGCCAAAATTGCGCATGCCCTTGGAGTAACGATTGACCGTTTGTATTATGGTGATGAAAATGAAGCATTTATCACCTCAGAAACGGATGAAGGAAGAAAAGTCGTTAACGCAGTATACTACTTGTGGGAAATCGATGCCATGGGCTATTACGAGAATTTTTCTTTGCGAACGAGTAATAGTTTCTATGCTTCAGGTAACGATCAGCCTAGAGGAATGTTCCTGCTTTTACAGAAGTATTCGACTCCAATAAAAAGGCTGATCACTTCGTTAGATGAGTTCCGAGAAAAAAAAGAAACATATCCCGACCCTGAACAGTTCCTTGAATATTTGCTTTCCTCTGTAGCTAATGAGATAGACAAGGAAATCGAAAGTAATAAAGTACGAGAAAAGAAAACAAAGCATCAGGGTTAAAGAAAGGAGACTAGAAACTATGGCACGAGTTTTGGAGGGTTACTTACATGGAGTGAATCTGGGCGGCTGGCTGTCCCAGTGTGATCATACGAAAAAGCGTTACGACACCTTTATCACGGAGGCGGACTTCGCGACGATCCGGTCCTGGGGCATGGACCATGTCCGCGTTCCGGTCGACTACGAACTGGTCGAGGATCGGGACGGCAACTATATCGAAGAGGGCTTCGGCTACATCAGCCGCGCGATCGAGTGGGCGAAGAAGAACGGCCTGCACATGATCCTGGATCTGCATAAGACCTTCGGATACAGTTTCGACCTCGGCTATGGGGAGAGCGGTTTCTTTGACAATGAGGCCTACCAGGAGCGTTTCTACCGCCTTTGGGAGGAGTTCGCGAGGAGATATGGCTCGGAAGTGGAAAATGTCGTTTTCGAGCTTCTGAACGAGGTTACAGCGAAAGAATACAGCGACACATGGAACCGCGTATCCACGACATGCATTGGCCGCATCCGTAAGATCGCGCCGGATATGCGCATCATCATCGGCGGCTACTATAACAACAGTATCGAGGCGCTGGTCGACCTAGCGGCGCCGGTGGACGATAAGATCATCTATACCTTCCACTGCTACGAGCCCCTGATCTTTACACACCAGGGCGCGCCGTGGGTGGATGGCATGGACACCTCGTTCCGCATGCCGTTTGCCTCGACGTACCGCACGTATTCGAAGAACAGCAGCACGCAGGTCGATGCATTTAAGAACCTGGAACTGGCGACGTTTAAGGCATTCGATCCGGAGCAGATCCTGGGTGAGGAGTATTTCGAGCGCATGCTCGCGGAGGCGGTGCGTGTGGCAGAGGAGCGCAATGTCGCCCTGTACTGCGGCGAGTTCGGCGTCATTGACCGGGCGCAGGCGAAGGATGTGCTGGCCTGGTATCAGACCTTCATCAAGGTGATGGACCGCCACGGGATCGGCCGCGCGGCGTGGAGCTACAAACAGATGGATTTCGGCCTGGTGGATCCGTACGTGGACCCGGTGAGAGAAGAATTATTGAAACTGATCTGAGCGCATAAATGTCTGCCACCCGGAAACGCTGACTCAAAATTGGGCTACCATATGTGGCAGCCATGCTCTATACGGTCAATTTCTGGGCTCGATAGACTGTAATGTATTCACACCGATCTAATCGTGTGAATGCCAGTCACCCGGAAACGCTGACTTTAAAATCGGGCTACCGTATGTGGCAGCCATGCTCTTGCGGTCGGTTTCCGGGCACGAGGGACTGCAATGCATTCATAAGGCGGACATAGGATCGAGCGGATGATGATCGCGCGAACGAGAAACCGGATCAGAGACCGTCGAAAACGACCCCTGAAATTCGGCTTCGAGCTGAGCGCACAGTTTCAGATCGATCTGAAATTGGATCATCACCGCGAAGTGAGTTGGCCGCCGGTGAATGTATTCAGGCCCGACTTTGACCGGAAACGCCAACACAAAAAACGTGCTGCCACATACGGTAGCCCGAGGGGCATGCATAGAAAAACAGGGAGAGGTTATGAATAAGAGGTTAGGAGCGGTACTGTCCGGTCTGTTGATCTCGGTCGGAGCGCTGGTGGCGAGTTTTTCCGTCGCCTGCATCCTGATTCCGAACGATGCGATCGACTACGGAACGGCCGGCATTTCCATCATCATTAATAAATTGACCGGGTTTAACCTGTCGCTGACGGTGGCGATCGTGTTCATTCCGTTTTTGATCGCAGGCACCATCATGCTGGGGCGCACCTTCGGCCTGAAGGCGTTCATCGGAGCGGTCTGCTATACGGTCGGTCTGGAAGTGTTCGAAAAGATTCCGTTTGAACTGAACACGGAGCCCTATCTGGCAGTCGTGTTCGGCGGCGCCATCCTGGGCGCGGGCCTGGCGCTGATCCTGCGAAACGGCGGTTGTATCGACGGTTCGGAGATATTCGCGAACATGATCACGAAGAAGCTCTACGACAGGACCGG
>DBXX01000043.1:1564-2519 GCA_002309675.1 Lachnospiraceae bacterium UBA1201 | reverse complement strand
ACGGAATTTAAAAAAACACTTTAGGACAGAAAAACATGAGATATACCGCAAACCTGATAACAGGGATATAGACGCAGACTATGCGACTATATCCTTTTTTTGTATTTTTCGAATCGACTGTTATCGTGTAGAATGAAACACAAGTTGATCTGACGGCGATGAAAACGCCGCCGGATGGTTTCACAATCATGCAAGATAACGAGGAGGAAAGAACTATGCAGACATCGGTGATCGGCTATCCCAGAGTCGGTAAGCTTCGCGAACTGAAATTCGCAACAGAGAAATATTTTAAGAATGATATCACACAGGAAGCCCTGCTGGAGCAGGCGAAAGCGCTGAGGGCAGAGCACTTAAAGAGCATGAAGGAGAGCGGCATTGACTTTATCCCGGTCAATGATTTCTCATTCTATGACGGTATGCTGGATACGGTGATCCTGCTCAATGCGATCCCGGCGCGCTACCGCAAGTTAAGCGTAAGCGAGTTGGACACCTATTTCGCCATGGCGCGTGGTTACCAGAAGGACGGTAAGGATGTTAAGGCGCTTGCGATGAAGAAGTGGTTCAACACGAACTATCACTATATGGTGCCGGAGATCGAGGGCGACGCGGACATTCGCCTGGCGGGTAAAAAGCCGTTTGATGAGTTTAAAGAGGCATTGACCTACGGAGTAGTCGCTAAGCCCGTGCTGATCGGACCGTTCACATTCCTGAAGCTGGCGCGTTACACGGGAACCAAAAGCGCGGCAGCCTTTGCAGATGCATGCGCTGCGGCCTACAGTGAGGCCCTGAAGAAGTTCGAAAACCTCGGCGCTAAATGGGTACAGTTTGACGAGCCTGCCCTGGTCTACGACCTGACGGCGGAGGAGATCGCCCTGTTTGAGAAGTTGTACAAAGCGATCCTGCCGGCGAAGGGCAGCGTAAAGGTATTGCTTCAGACCTATTTCGGCGACATCCG
>DBXX01000043.1:558-1364 GCA_002309675.1 Lachnospiraceae bacterium UBA1201 | reverse complement strand
TTGGAAAATGAAACGAAACTTCCTGAGTCATATAAGAAACATTTCGCGTTTGCAAAGGAGAAGCTGACAGAGCTGGCTGACCTCGCGAAGATCGTCGCAGATGGTGACAGCGAAGTTCTGGCGGACAATGATGCACTCTTCGCCACGGCACGTCCCGACTGCGAAAACGCAGCGGTTCGTGCGCGCCTGCAGGCGGTGAAAGAGGAAGACTTCACCCGAGAGCCCACATTTGCCGAAAGAGAGAAGATTCAGAAGGCGGCATTCGCTCTGCCGAAGTTCCCGACCACGACCATCGGTTCGTTCCCGCAGACGGCGGACGTTAAGGCGAACCGTAAGGCGTTCAAGGCAGGAAATATCACAAAAGAAGAATACGATGCATTCAACCGTGAGAAGATACGTGCATGTGTAAAATTACAGGAAGAATTGGATCTGGATGTGCTGGTACATGGTGAGTACGAGCGCAACGACATGGTAGAGTATTTCGGCGAGCAGCTCTCCGGCTACCTGTTCACGGAGAAGGCGTGGGTGCAGTCCTACGGTACGAGATGTGTAAAACCGCCCATCGTTTGGGGAGACATTTCCCGCGAAAAACCGATGACTGTGGAGTGGTCGGTATTCGCGAAGAGTTGCACGAACCGCCCCATGAAGGGCATGCTCACCGGCCCGGTAACTATCCTGAACTGGTCCTTCCCGCGTGAGGATATCTCCCATAAGGAGAGTGCATTGCAGATCGCGCTGGCGATTCGCGACGAGGTGCTGGATCTCGAAGCAGCCGGCATCAACATCATCCAGATCGACGAGGCGGC
>DBXX01000043.1:0-466 GCA_002309675.1 Lachnospiraceae bacterium UBA1201 | reverse complement strand
CACACGCATATGTGCTATAGTGAATTCACAGACATCATTCCGGCGATCGATAACATGGATGCCGACGTGATCACATTTGAAGCATCCCGTTCGGATCTGCTGATCCTCGATGCCCTGCGCGCGAACAACTTTAAGACCGAAGTCGGCCCCGGTGTGTACGACATTCACTCACCGCGTGTTCCTTCTGAAGAGGAGATCGTGAATGCATTATCCCGCATGCTGGCGCGTATCAACCCCGAGAAACTCTGGGTGAACCCGGACTGCGGATTAAAGACCCGCGGCACGACCGAGACCGTTGCGAGCCTTAAGAACATGGTCGCTGCTGCAAAACGTTTAAGAGCCAATAACGAATAATACATACTCTTCCTAAACGGGGCCGGTCTCCGGGCGATGCGTTCGTCCAGAGACCGGTTCCGTTTTTGCCGTGCTTACCCCGGACTGATAGGATAACATCCCTTTTATGGGA
>DBXX01000062.1 GCA_002309675.1 Lachnospiraceae bacterium UBA1201 | reverse complement strand
TTATAAAAACGCTTGACCACTACAATTGAACTGCCTATCATACTTATGAAAGTGCAAGACCGGTTTTCTTGAGGGATCAAGGCTAGGTTCGGGATGATACGCGATCTCATATCTCAGGTAATGATCTTTATCATAAAACCGAATCTCATGGAATGTCCCATCAGGCTTTAACTTTATATAGGCCCGGCTTGAATGCGCCTCTTCAGGCAACCCATGCTTCCCGTCTATCCCAGTCAAAACCTTTACTCCCTCTATTTTATCCACAGTCTCATATGTGTATGCTACTGCTCTTCCTGATGCAAATGTTCCTCTACCTCCCATTGCGCACCACCTTTCTGGACGAAATGTAGTCAACCGTGATAACATTTCCTTCCATTTCCGGATAGGGGTCGCCAAAACAAATGATTGCTTCGGGTTCGATTGTCTCTAGCATAGCTTCGTATCCTCTCATAAAAGGAAACCGTTCCAGTTTACATCCAATCATTCCTATAGCTACAATGCTATGTTTTTCAATTGCATCAAAACAAAACCGATAACTAGATGGCCGTGACCAACTGATTGTGGGAATAACCGTACATCCCTGGCTCTGCCAAAATGCTCCCACCCATCTCGCTTTCCCTATGGATTCAATTTGTCTCCAGGATTCCATCTCTGAGTACAAAGAGAAATCCGGTGTCAAAAGAAAGCGATACTTCTTGAGTCTATTCAGGACTGGTTCTGGCTTATTATATGTGGACTCAAAACGATAATCATCCACAAAGAAATGAACACCCTTGTACAAGTTATTCCTATCATGTGCACTCGTATCAGAAACTGCAATCAATTCAATCTTACTAAGATCCATTGCCTGCTTCCTAACCAGTGGGAATCCCCACTCTCCTGCTGATTCGAACTCATTTCTCAAAAACGTATTCGAATTTCTAAAGTTTTTTGATGTCATTTTTGGGGCCTCCTTTTCCCCATTTTTTTGTATGGGGATGCGAAGGCCAATACTTATTTGGAGGGCACTCGTATCCCCAGTTGGGTTGTGTGATTTGAGTATTGGTAGTAAACAAATCACTTCTGTTCCTATCATCTTAATTGTTTGCATTCTCCTCCTTTCACTTTATTAGTTCTCCCAACCTCCTCATTCCCCTATCTTTAGCCGGTACTCAGCAAAAGCCTGAGAACAACAATAGTACCGTTTCATTGTCTCCACGGACATACCCATACTTTCTTTGTAAGGGATCATCACTTCAGAACACAATGCCTTGGCTTGCCATTCCATACTACAATATGCAGGAAGGGCTTTGTTGGGAAAAGCAATGTCTAATAACGGTTTGTATCCTTTGCGCAGCAAATAAAGGTGACATATCTCATGCAAAATAAAGCCCAAATATGCCCCTGTTCGATTTCTGTAAGCACCATCATAAACCATCTGTTTGATTTCGATAGTGTATCCGCCAGATTCATCAGGAACACATCTTGCCATTATTTTTTTCGGCAACTGATCGTCCGTGACAACAATATAACTACATTGGGGGAAAATAACATCAACTCTATCCAATGCCTCTAACACAGGAAATGGTCCTTTTAACGGGACCTCAAAAAGAGCCCTCATATTTACTGCAAATTGACGAATTCGCCGTCGTTTCAATGGCTTGGTTAAATAATCCACTAGTCTAGTTCCTCCTTCTTTCCAAGTATTGCCATGATCTTCAGCGCCGTTTCGTCATCCATCTCTTCAAATGATCGAGCAAACTGCATAGCCGCCCGTCGTTGGTTAACGCCTGCATTTCCTAAGATAATCTTGCATTGAAGTTTTGATTCTTCAACTGCTTTCGTCAATTCCCTTGTTTCATCTTCATTTAATCCATAAAGACTAACTAATTTAGGAACCCATTCTGCAGGAACATTTTTCTTTCCATTTTCAACTGCAGAGAGGAACGGAGTGGACGTTCCTAACTGTTTCGCCATATCGCCCATTACTTGATGATTTTTAATCCTAAGAATTCGAACATACTCTCCAAATGATGTGTATCCCATACTCTACCTCCATATAGCATTCATGCTTACTCCCTTTAACATAATAACACAAGAGTCTACCCATTGTCAAGTAACTTTTTTATCCTTTTTTAGGTTAATTTCCATTGTTTATTCTTCTGATTTTCGCTAAAAAGGGGCGGACTAGGTCCGCCCCTTTAACTACTATTATGTTTTACAGATCCTCTGTAGATCGATCAGCGAAGTCTTCCCCCGCAGTGCGGGCAGCAGTCCGTCTGGAAACTGATTCCACGGGATGCATACGATTTGTAGTACTTTCCGCAATACGGGCAGTTGAAGCACTTTGTGAAATGTCCGACAACAACAGCGATCACTATCTCAGCGAGCACGAGACCGATCCCCAAAGGTTCGTTCTTCATCGAGCCGCATACGATCATCGTCACGATAACCACCACGATGAGAATGACCGTCACCAGAGTGGCAACCCCTCTTCTTTTGCTGAAGATCGCCATCTTCTCTCTGTTATACTCGTCGGCTTGTCTTCTTTCCTCTTTCTCGTATTTCAGTATATACTCAGCCGTAACCATGTTCTTGCACATAGGGCAAGGGCCTACATTCTTTTTGATCAGTTCTTTGCAGCTCGGGCAGGTAACAAACATTTTAATATCCTCCTTCGTCACCTAAACTACAGGGGCAATGTCCGCCGATCCGGTATCATTGGCCTGTAGGAGAATAATACCAAGAGAAGTTCAAAAAGGGAAGTTCCCGAAAGGATTTGTAAACAAAGCGTAAAGGTTCCGTCAGAATTATGGGCGCCTGATCAGTACATCGTGGAGTACGAGCCGACGTAAACACATTCCTTCTGGTCCAGGTCGTCGTTGATGATGACACCGGTCTGCTTGTAGACTTGCAGGCAGTACGGGCATTTGCAGGACTCTACGTTTCGGTCATGGCGAACATCCAGGTATTTGTAAACGCCGGCCGTGACCGCAGCGAAGCCCACCGTAAGCAAGATCGTCATACTGTCCGTAGGTGCTGCCTTAAACTCCGCACCGACGTCCGTTCCCAGAATCCTTTTGGCAAATCTTACGCTTGCATCTTCATTCTCTCTAGCGCCAGTATACCAAAGAACCCTCTTACGGTCAATTTCCAAATAGGCCCGCTCCGTCAGCTCCTCTCCTCCGGGTTATAGGAAAACAGGAAGGCGGCACCGACTTTGCATCGGCACCGCCTTCCTGTTCCCAAAATTAAACTCTTATATGCAAACTTATGAAAGGATCAGATTATTAAGCACTCCTTCAAGATACTCCTGTCTTCCTGACATAGGTGTTGCCACACTCTTCATGCGACTTGCTCTTTCGGCGAGTTCCGAAAGGGTCGCTTCGCCGCTGCGGATCTTTCTTCCCAGCTCCGAATCAAAACTGCTGTACTTTTCCTTAACGAAACCTTCCATGCGGCCGTCTTCGATGATCTCCGCCGCCTTCAGCAGGCCGAACGCAAACGAATCCATGCCGAGGATAAATGCATAGAACATATCCTCATATGTGTTGCTCGGTCTGCGGTTCTTGGAATCGAAGTTGATTCCGACCGGCAGTCCTCCGTTCTTAACGATCTCGTACATGGCGAGCGTCGTGTCATAGACATTGCTCGGGAAGCAGTCGGTATCCCAACCCAGCATCACGTCGCCCTGGTTTGCGTCGATCGAACCCAGCATTCCGTTGATGCGGCTGATCCGCAACTCGTGCTGGAATGTGTGTCCGGCGAGCGTTGCATGGTTCGCCTCGATGTTCATCATGAAATCCTTATCCAGGCCATACTGACGCAGGAAACCGATCGCGGTCGCAGCGTCATAGTCATACTGATGCTTCATCGGCTCCTTCGGCTTCGGCTCGATCAGGAAGGTTCCCTTAAAGCCAATGCTGCGGCCGTAATCGCGCGCCATCCGCATCAGGTTCGCGATATTCTCCTGCTCCAGCTTCACTTCGGTATTCAGCAGCGTCTCATAGCCTTCTCTGCCGCCCCAGAAAACGTAACCCTTACCACCGAGTTTTACGGTCATTTCAATGGCCTTCTTAACCTGCGCGGCTGCGAAGCAGTAAACATCTACATCGTTGGTGCTTCCTGCGCCGTTCATAAATCTGGGGTTGGAGAACATATTGGCCGTGCCCCACAGACACTTGATATCGGTCCCCTTCGTTTTCTCCAGGATATAATCGGTAATTTCATCCAGTCTGGCGTTGGTCTCATTGATATCATCTGCCTCGGGGACCAGATCTACATCATGGAAACAGTAATACTTGATGCCCAGTTTCTTCATGAACTCAATGCCGGCATCCACCTTCGCTTTCGCGTGCTCCATGGTTCCTTCGTAAGCTGCTCCGAATCTTTTGTCCGCAGTTCCGCGACCGAACATGTCCACACCGTTCGCACCGAGGTTATGCCACCATGCCATGGCAAACGGAAGATAGTCCTTCATCTTCTTACCGAGCACGGTCCTCTCAGCGTCATAATACTTGAACGCAAACGGATTTTTGCTCCCGGGTCCTTCATATTTGATCACGGGAACGTTTTTGAAAATTTCACTCATAAAAATGCCTCCTTACGGTTTATACCAACGCCCTTCCGAGCGCTCTACACGATTCCAGATCTGCCTCGGACGGCGCATAATTTGCCATGACCGATGTCGCAGTTAATCGGATGCCGGCATCGAAGCACCTGTCTTCCCAGTCACGCATCCACTGTCCGTCACCCCATCCGTATGAACCGAACAATGCGATCTTTTTCCTGAAAGTGAGCCTTCCACGTCCGAAAACATCGGCTCAAACTCATACTCCTCCAGCACCTCGGCTCCCATGGCCGGACAACCGAAGGCGATCCCGTCAAAGCCCTCCGCTTTTTCCGGTGTAAACTCAGCGGGGCCCAAAACGGATACGTCCGCCCCGGCTGTTCTGGCACCCTCCGCCACAGCCTCAGCCATGGCAGCCGTATTACCGGTGCCACTCCAAAAAACAACAGCAACTCTGCTCATAAACAGTTCCTCCTGTATACTGGTTAGCATATGCTAACTTGTGTCCATTTATATACCGCCACGAGTGGTGGCGGTATTATTTCTGCAGCGGTTAGCATATGCTAACCGACCCTATTATACTTCTTACTATTCTTCCTGTCAAGCACTAAATTCTCTGCCCCCTGCTTTCACGGATCCTCCTGATCCTTATTCTTCAATCAGCGAAATCAGGTTTTCATCTTCAATCAATTGTAAACCGGTCAAACGCTGCGATCGCGCCCTCTTCCTCCGATACAAATTCGAAGTATACGGCATGCTTTCCGATCACGCCGGCGGTGAGCGGTGCCGTTTTTTCAGACTCGCCCAGTTCAAACGGCCCCCAGGGGGTGTTAACCCTCCGGGGACTCGTTTTCATCATTTTCTTTAAACTTCGGCACATATCTGCCGCTTTTCTTATGTTCTTTTACGCATTCCGTGAGCAAATATTCGATCTGTCCGTTGACGGAACGGAAATCGGACTCTGCCCAAGCTGCGAGATCCTCGTACAGCTTGGGCGAAAGTCTGAGCGGAATTTGTTTTTTCTTATCTTCGTTCACTAGTACAGTGTGCCCGAATTAACGACGGGCTGCGCATCATGATTGCCGCAAAGGACTACCAACAGATTCGAAACCATTGCCGCCTTACGTTCCTCATCCAGGACTACTGTCTGGTTCTGGCTCAGACGCTCCAATGCCATCTCAACCATACCGACTGCACCGTCAACGATCATCTTTCTTGCATCAATGATCGCCGATGCCTGCTGACGCTGCAGCATAACTGCTGCGATCTCGGGAGCGTACGCAAGGTAGGTGATACGAGACTCCATGATCTCGATACCTGCATCGACTACCTTTGCCGCGATCTCGTCACGGATCTGGCGCGCTACCAGCTCGCTCGAACCACGCAGGCTACCCTCGTCTGCGATACCGTCGCCGGTGGTGTCAACATTGGCCGCTACATCGTACGGATAGATGCGGACAATGTTACGCAGAGCCGCGTCACACTGCAGAGACAGATACTCTTTGTAGTTATCAACGTTGAATGCCGCCTTTGCGGTGTCAACTACTCTCCAGGTTACCGCGATACCGATCTCCACCGGATTACCGAGGCAATCGTTGATCTTCTGCACGTTGTTGTTCAGTGTCATGATCTTCAGGGACATCTTTTTGCTCATCAGAGCCTGCGCGGTCGCTGCGCTCAATACCTGGCTCGATGCCGGAGCCACGTCGCGGCTCTGATTCAGCTTCGTTGCTGCTGCAGGGTTAACGCCCACGCAGAACGGGTTTACCCAGTAGAAACCGTCATTCTTCAGCGTTCCGACATAGCGGCCGAACAGCGTCAGGACCAATGCCTCCGAAGGCTTGATGATCTTCAGGCCCAGCAGAACGACCCAGCCGATCGACAACCACAAAACAGAGAGAATGAATACGGGAATGCTGTTAAAAACTCCGTCCTCATTTTCCGGCAGTGCCCAAATCAATGCCATTACCGAAAGGACTGTCAATGCAAAATACAACAGGAGCATGATCGCTCCGCTTCCCTTCTTACCGATGATCTTCTCTTTCATATCCTTACCTCTTTTCTCGAACTCCTACTTCGATACTGTTTCATTTCCCCCGAAAGACCTTAGCTCTCGGTTGATATCACTATGATATCATTCCGAAACTATTGCGTCAAGATATTTTTCCTTACGGTTTTCTTACGATGAATACGAGCCGAGCGTGCCCTTTTGCGGAAAGGAGGAACGACGGAATGAACGAGGAGCGCTTTTATTGCGAAGCATAAAAAAGTCGCCACGAGCGATATGAAGCCCGTGACGACGCGGTGGACCCGGTGGGATTCGAACCCATGACCTCTGCGTTGCGAACGCAGCGCTCTCCCAACTGAGCTACGGGCCCTGACAAACGAATTATGTCACGATTCGGTCCGTTTGTCAAGTCTTGCTTTACGTCAACATGTGTCAATGGAACCGTCCCCCCTGACACGTACAAATTCCGGTTCTTTACCAATGAATATAAAAGACGGTGAGGTTTTGCTCCTCGGTTCCCTTTGTGAGCAGTCCGCTCTCAAGGGCGATCGGAACCATGTTCTCCAAAATTTTCCACATGGAGAGGATGCTGCCGATCTCCTCCGCATGCAAAATATCCTTCGGGGTCGATGCTGCCAGGGTCTTTGCCGCATGCTCGCGAAGTCGTGCCGACAGATCTGCCATAAAGTCGATCTCGCCGGCCATTTTATCCATGATCTCCTTGTAGCAGGTTTCGGATATCTCGCAGTAGTTCGGGCAGATCTTTCCGTCCTCAATGTGGACGATCTTCTTCTCGATCATGTCGGACAGGTTCTCCCATTCCGACGTCTCGCCGCGGCGCTCTTCACAGGCGAGAAGCACATCGCGAACGCCCATCTCAAAAGGGTTCACCACCCGGTCCGTCAGGCGGTTGAAATTCAAAGACCGCAGGTAGCCGTGGTTCAGGGTATACATCCCGTAAAAGCCGGAGACCTCTCTCTCATGCTCGCCGCGCTGGCCCATCACGTAGCCCCTGGAACCATTGGTCAGAAGGGGAAATGTCAGCGGCGTCTTCAGTTTGCTTTCCGACTGTTGCACTGCCTCCCACAGGATCAACATCAGGACGAACCAGCCGCGGACGTTTTCGTCGTCCTTATAACAAGTGAAGTCCGTCTCTTTCAGTAGCTCGGTTCCCCGTTTCACCATGGCTCGGATCGCTTCGATATTCTCGGTCAATGCTTCGCGGGCCGCACGCTTTACGGCGTCTAAAAAAGCATTGTCGTAGATCACGATACCGCTGCGGTACTTATTGCCCTGCTTCACCAGGAGCTCATACTCCAAAAGGCGGGCCACCTCCTCCTCGAGGTACGGCATCGAAACACCGACCTCCATGCTGAGTTCCTCCAGCGTCTTCGGTGCGTCATAGACCGAAAGCATGATGCTTCCCGGCAGTTTGCGGTCGAACAACGACCAGTAACCCTCTCCCGAATCGCCCCAGAAATCCATTGTGAACTTCTCCGGTGCGTAACTATATACTCCATATTCTCTTTGCATGTCCATTCCTTTCCGGACTTTTTTCCGTCCTTCGAACAGATACTGCTTTACATTCGTCACGGTCAATCCCATCTCGCCCGCGATCTCTTCGCAGGTTTTCTGTTGAATGTAGTGCGCGATCATGACCTTGCGGTACTTTTCGCTGAGCAGGGAGAGCTCCCGCCGAAGCGTAAGCAATTCCTCTTCGTGGATCAGCTGCTCCTCGGGTGTGATCATATAGGTTCCCGCATAGTCTTCGGGGATCTCCATCGTTGCCGTTTTCCCGGCCTTACGCCAGAAGCTTTTACACAGGTTTCCGGCCACGGACCACATGTAACTATGCACCGCAGCGTCGTCCCTCACTTCGGAGTACGAACGCAGCAGTTCCAGCATGATATCCGACGCCACATCCTCCGCGTCCGACGCATTTCCCAATCTGCGCACACAGTACAGATAGATCTTCTTCATATTTTCCGAAACGATCTGTTCCATCTGTTCTTTCGTCATCGTGTTACCTCTCTGCATCTTTGAAAGCTTTCACCTATATAGTTGCGCTTCCCGGAAAATGGTTAGGACCCTTTTTTAAAAAAATGTGTCAATGGGGACGGTTCTTTTTGTCACCTTTCCCACTGACACATTGCTCTTCTATTCTTCGTCTTCACCTTCGTAGAGGGAGTAGTCTCTCTGAATCAGTGCTTCGCACAGCTCCGCGCGCACGGTGTCGCGCGCCAGGCCATGATAGATCATCTCACGGAGGCGCTGCTTATTCTTACCGGACACGGCACCCAGATTATGGCGGTGAATGATCTCGATCAGCTCGGATCTCCACAATAAGTGTAATTGCGAGCGCAAATGTTCGCGGGGGCCGGGAACGGCCTCACGCAGGATCTCGAGGGAGGGTTTATCCTCCTCGTTCTCGCCCTTTTTGATCAGGATCACGCCCCAGTTCTCCGGGACTTCCTCCTGTACTTTCTCTAAATATTTTGCGCCGACCACGATGTAACTGCGGTCGCAGAACTGGTGGTAGCCTTTGATTTGGCGCTTCAGCCGCGCCAGCGTGTCGCGGTCGCTTTTGATCTCAAAACCGATCAGGTCCTCGCGCACCAAAAGCGCGTCGGCCCGCGTCCGGCGCCCCAGAACAAACTCTTCAAAAAACCGTCCGCGAACGCCCTGCTCGTCCAAATAGTCGAACAGGATCGGGCGGATATCCTCATCTTTCATCTTCTGGGCATCTCTCATTCTCCGCTCTCCTCCAGTAATTCCTTATAAACGTCCCGCTTGCTCATCCCGCGGTCCGCCGCGACCTGCTTCATGGCCTCCTTGCGGTCCATTCCCCGCTCCAGATACAGGTCCATGTGCGCCGAAAGGTCCATCTCGGCCCACTCTTTTTCCTTCTCGTCGCGCTCCTTTTCGTAGGATGCGCCTTCGATCACGAGCACGAATTCCCCCTTCGGCTCGGTCTGTTCAAAATGCTCTCGCACCTGGGCCAATGTCCCCCGGACGGCCTCTTCGTGCTTCTTCGTCAGCTCCCGGCACACCGCGATGCGCCGATCCGCCCCAAAGAGTTCCTCCAGCGCCTCCAGCGTTTTCGTCAGCCGGTGCGGCGCTTCGTACATCACGATCGTGCGATGCTCATGTGCCAGTTCCGACAGCACCTGGGTGCGCTCCTTCTTCTCATTCGTGAGAAAGGCTTCGAAACAAAACCGCCGCGTAGGCAGGCCGGACATGATCAGGGCGTTGATGCCCGCCATGGCCCCGGGAAGCGCCGTTACCGTGACCCCCGCATCCACGCACATGGCGACCAGTACCTCGCCCGGATCGGAGATGCCGGGCGTTCCGGCGTCCGTGATCAGGGCTATATTCTTCCCGGCCAGCAGCTCGCCGACCAGATACTTCGCCTTGTCGAAACGGTTGTACTCATGGTAACTCGTCATCGGCGTCTTGATGTCGAAATAATTCAACAGTTTGATACTGTTGCGCGTGTCCTCGGCCGCGATCAGGTCGACCTCCCGCAGCGTCCGCACCACCCGGTAGGTGATATCTTCCAGATTACCGATCGGGGTCGCGCATACATAAAGTGTACCGCTCATACTCTATTCCTCAAAATACCGGCGGATCTCGTCGGTATAGATGTCCTTACCTTCCGCGTCCCGACCCTCGTAGATCACGCATGTCGGGGCAATGCTGCACTGGGC
>DBXX01000038.1:5971-6437 GCA_002309675.1 Lachnospiraceae bacterium UBA1201 | reverse complement strand
CCGCGTTGTTGACAATAATTGACAGATAAGCTAAAATGGTAGTACTTGATCCGTGTGGAATATTGAGGCAAATCATTTCAGCGAGGAACGAAAAAATGAAGAACATAAAAAAATATTCGAGGTGGCTTGCCGCGGCGTTTCTGATACTAGGCGCTATTCTGTGTTTTGTGATGTATAGGTTTTTTACTACCCCCTTCCACCGGGAACGAACGATCACAGTTAACAACGCTCCCGAGTCCTATGTTTTTGCGATCATAACCTATGATCCACAACGAGCGGGTTCCCGGAAGAGTGAAGGCAACAGTTCCCTTTCGACAGAGTGGGGAGACCCGGAAAAAATCAATGACTATCTGCGTGACTTCTATTATGATGATTATATTTGCACGCATGCATCGTTTACTTATGACCCGTCGGGAGAAGAGGGAAATTATCGGTACACATATTATCATGCGCAGGATGCAAACCA
>DBXX01000038.1:828-5777 GCA_002309675.1 Lachnospiraceae bacterium UBA1201 | reverse complement strand
CATCGTCATGGCGTGTGCGGGTCTGCTTTTTACCATATGTACGAAGGGGGTACAGATTCGCCTTTTCCCACATTCGGTGCGTCTTCTTATGGAGCCGCCGGAGGACAAAAAGACGGTTTCCTCTCTGCAGGCCATGCTGGTCTCCACCGCATCACGCGTCGGTACGGGCAATATTGTCGGCGTGTCCACTGCGATCTGCGTCGGCGGTCCCGGCGCCTGCTTCTGGATGTGGGTGATGTGCATCATCGGCGCGGCTTCCGCTTTCATTGAGAGTACGCTCGCACAGATCTACAAGCGCAGGAATTCGAACGGAGAGTCGTACGGCGGCCCTGCGTATTATATCGAGCGTGCCCTTCACGCCCCCGTGCTGGCCGGCGTATTCTGCGTGTTTCTGATCGCGACCTATGCGGTTGGCTTTAACCTGTTGTGCTCCTATAATCTTCAATCGACCTTTGCCACCTATTCGTTTTACGATGCTTCGGTCACACCGGCCATCATCGGAGCCGTACTGGCGCTGCTGACCGGTTACTGCCTGCTCGGAGGTGGCAAACGTATCGTGAAACTGACCAGTCTGATCGTGCCGGTCATGGGTATTTCCTACGTGCTCATTTCCCTGATCGTGATCTTCGTGAATATCGGGACCATTCCGGCTATGTTCGGTCAGATCTTCAGCGATGCCTTTGATTTCAAGGCGATTTTCGGAGGCGTTGCGGGTTCCTGTATGATCTACGGCATCAAGCGCGGCCTCTATTCGAACGAGGCCGGTGTCGGTTCGGCGCCGAACGCTTCCGCATCGGCAAAGGTGTCCCATCCCGCGAAGCAGGGCCTAGTCCAGACTCTGTCGGTCTACATCGACACCTTGCTTCTGTGTACGGCAACGGCGCTGATGTGCCTGTCGACCGGCGTGGAGCGGAGCAAAGCGGTCTCCGGTGCGCCCTATGTCCAGAACGCGATCTCCACGGTGTTCGGTAAGATCGGCCCGACCTTTATCACGGTCGCCATGATCCTGTTCGCGTTCACAACACTGCTGGGAAACCTGTTCTATGTGGACAATGCACTCATTTTCCTGAACCATAAGAAGGAACCGTCGAAACGGTTTATGCGGATGTTCCATATTGCCTGTGTTCTGGTCGTATTTTTTGGGGCTTTGATCAAGATGGACGTAGCATGGGCGGTAGCCGATATCACCATGGGCGGCATGACGCTGATCAATCTTCCGGCCTGTGTGGCACTGGCCAGTGTTGCGATTCGCGCCCTGAAGGATTACGAAAAACAGATGAAGGTAGGCAAAAAACCCGTCTTCTATGGTAAGAATATCGGCCTGAATGAGGATGAACTTGATTACTGGAAGACCGAATAATTCCTTTGCTTTTACACGTCTTTCGGAGTATAATAGATATGTGGGTCATGCCGAGAATTGAATAAAATGCATTGACTGTGAGGAAAGGAGTAACTATGAACATGAATGAAAATGAGACTCTGCAAGAGCAGGTCGTAAGAATGCCCATGATCGGCGATGCTGCGCCGTATTTCCGCAGTATGACGACGAAGGGTAAGGTGAACTTCCCTGGCGATTATCGCGGTAAATGGGTCGTTTTCTTTTCGCATCCTGCGGATTTCACGCCCGTGTGTACGACCGAGTTTATCGCGCTTGCGAAGCGCTACGAGGAGTTTAAGGCGATGAACGTCGAACTTCTGGGTCTCTCCATCGACTCGCTGCATTCGCACCTGGCATGGGCAAAGAGCATCGAAAACATCAATTGGAAGGGTGAGGGCTGCGTGAAGCTTCCGTTCCCGATCGTGGCGGATATCAGCATGAATGTGGCTCGTTCCTACGGCATGTTGCAGACGGTTGCGAAGACGCAGACCATCCGTGCCGTGTTCATCATTGACCCGGAAGGTATCATCCGCGCGATCCTGTATTATCCGATGTCGACAGGACGTAATATCGACGAGATCAAACGTGTGATTCTGTCGCTGCAGAAGCATGACGCGGAGCATGTTTCCACGCCGGCTGACTGGCGTCCGGGTGACGACGTTGTGATGGGAGCGCCGCTGACGCTCGAGGAAGCGCAGGAGCGCATCGCCGGAGGGGATGACCGGCTTATTCCTTACGACTGGTATCTGACCGCCGTTAAGGAAAAGTAAAACCAGTGTGTAAATATGAAGGATATTGAGATGAAAAAAGGGATGTTGAAAAGATTGATCGCGATCGTGCTTACGATGGCGCTTATTGCAGTGTTGCCGCTGACCGAATCCGGTGTGACGATTTTTGCAGATACGGTTGCGGCACCAACTATTACACAGCAACCGGTCAGCTTATATGCAGAGCCGGGAACTACAGCGAAATTTACCATAACAGCCACCGATACGGCGCCGCTTACCTATCAGTGGCAATCCCGTAAGAACGAAAGCAGCAATTGGGCGAATTCTGCCCAGAGCGGAGCGAAGACAAAGACGCTTTCCGTGGCGACGACAGCAGGACTTCATGGCTGGCAGTTTCGTTGTATTGTGAAGGATGGAAACGGAAATACGACGGCATCGGATGCTGCCACTCTGTATACGAAAACGGTGATCGTCACACAACCGAAAAATCTGACGGTTAAAGTCGGCGACGCGGCAGAGTTCACGGTAGTTGCATTCGGTAAAGATCCACTGACCTATCAGTGGCAGTCCCGTAAGGATGCAAACAGTAACTGGTCGAATTCCGGCCTTACCGGAGCGAAGACACCGACTCTTTCCGTAGTGACGTCGGTAGGACTTCACGGCTGGCAGTTCCGTTGCGTTGTAAAGGACAGCGCAGGAAAGTCGGCAGTCTCGAACGCAGTTACACTTACATTGAAACCGAGCATTCTCACGCAACCGGTCGATATGAGCACGACAGCCGGCTCCACCGCAAAATTCACCGTAAAGGCGTTCGGCAAGGGACCGCTTTCCTATCAGTGGCAGTCGCGTAAGAATGCAAACAGCAGCTGGTCGAACTCCGGCCAGAGCGGAGCGAAGACAGCGACCCTGTCTGTGGCAACAACGGCCGGTTTAAACGGCTGGCAGTTCCGCTGTATCGTGAAGGATACGAACGGACAGTCGACTGCGTCTAACGCGGCGACATTGACCATCGTTCCGAAGATCACGAAGCAGCCGCAGGATGCAAATACCGTAAAAATCGGTTCGCAGGTACAATTCACTGTGGCGGCGACGGGTAAGGCACCGCTGTCTTACCAGTGGCAGCGCAAAGATGCAGGTGCTTCGAACTGGGTGAATATCAAGAATGCAACCGGAACGACCTTGACCGTTAATAATCTGAAACTGGAAAACCATGCCGATCAGTACCGCTGTGTTGTGATCGATGGAAACGGGAAGAAGAACGGCTCGAAGGCAGCCCTCCTGAACCTCTTCCTCGGCGGTCAGGACATACCGATCAATGAAACAATATTTCCGGATGCAAAGTTTCGGGCGATCGTATCAGGACTGCTCGATCCCAATGGCAAAGGGAAAGCAGAGTATTATGATTTTATTGAGATAAAAGAGCTGGAGATTCAAGATGAGGATATAACCAGCCTGAAGGGCTTGGAGTTTTTCACCGAGTTGCATCTCCTCGACTGTTCCGGAAACGAGCTGAAATCGCTGAACCTAGCCGGAAACTCATTCCTGCAATCTCTCTTTTGTTCGCATTGTGAGCTGACGACAATAGATGTGAGCCGAAATCCGGAACTGCAGAATCTGATCTGTGGCGGAAACCGATTAACGACGATCGATGTGAAGAATAATCCGAAGATGACCTGGTTTAACTGTGCGGATAATCAGTTAACGACGCTCGATCTAAGCGCGAATACGAAACTGGATGATTTCATCTGTGATGAAAATAAGCTTGTCACTTTGGATCTTAAGGCGAATAAATTATTGACCGGTTTGTGTTGCTCGAAAAATCAACTGGTTACACTGGACCTGAGCGCGAACACGAAGCTGGAAACTCTTCTTTGCAATGAGAACCGGTTGACCTCACTGGATCTGAGCAATAATGTCGCACTGCAGGATTTCTATTGCCATAAAAATGCCCTGACGAAGTTGGTTTTAACTAATAAACCTTACCTGGAGAGCGTCATGTGTTATGAAAACCAGTTGACATCACTGATCGTGAACAATGTCCCGAGATTGAGATGGCTTCTCTTTGATCAGAACCGTTTGACGTCCGTAGATCTCAGCGATATCGAGTATCTCTACGCCATCTCTTGTCAAAATAATCCGTTTACGGAATTAGACGTAAGCAAAAACTACTACCTGGACGAAATCTATTGTGACGAAGAGGACGTCATTATCGGAGCGCTGCCATCCGTAAAGATTCGTCGGAGATAAAACGTCCCGGTAATTACAGAGGTATGCATTATGGAAAAACTGAAACAACAGAAACGGTTGATCATGGTTATCATTTCGGCGATCATTCTGGGCATCATTGTCCTGGTCAATGTTGCTAGTGAGACCTGGGGAGAGAAAGAGTGGGAGTCCGTAAAGGATATCTTCGTGCGCCTCGTGAAGACCATTGCCTTTGCTATAGGCTGCGTTATGGTGGAAAACCTGATCCTGTTTATTATGGGAGCGTTTCATCCGAAGAACCATCGGGCTCAGACACTGATGTCGCTGTTTGGAAGTCTGCTGAAGTATGTTATGGCCATCGTGATCATTTGCGGCGCTCTGCTGTTCTTCGGTGTCAATGTGACCGGCGTTATCGCAACGGTCGGCGTGGTCGCTTTGGTCATAGGTTTCTCGGCAGAAAGTCTGATCGAAGATATGATCACCGGCCTCTTTATGATGCTGGAGAACCAGTACAATGTCGGTGATATCCTGGAGGTCGGCGGCTTCCGCGGAACCGTTACCTCGATCGGAATCCGCACGACCTGCATCACGGATCCGGGCGGGAACATCAAGATCATCAACAACTCGCAGATGAAGAA
>DBXX01000038.1:0-767 GCA_002309675.1 Lachnospiraceae bacterium UBA1201 | reverse complement strand
CAATGTGTGAGGAGATCTACAACAACCATACGGATAAGATGAAAGCGATCCCGGTCTATCTGGGCGTTTCGGCACTCGCTGACAGTGCGATCGTGCTGAAGTTTATTTGTGATGTGCAAGAGGCGGACATTTACGCGGTCTGTCGTATCCTGAATCATGATATCCTCCTGGGCTTTCGTAAACTCGGTGTCGAGTGTCCGTTCCCGCAGTTGGATGTACATTCATCATGATGTGCGGCAGGTGAAACGATCCATTTGGTTTCGCAGCTGCAGGTCCTGAAACAGGGACTGCAGCGGAGGTGAAGTCATGAAAAGAGAAAGCTGGAAACGGCGCGAGAGTGCGCCGGATGAGTATCGTACATGGCTGCCGCCGGAATATACGCTCGGAGTCGGAGCGCCGGAAAGAGAGATATTGACCCCGCTTCCAAAGGAGGAACAAAAGCTTCCGAACCCGGATGTCCGGAGAGATGAGTTCAATTTCGAGCAGGAGAACCGAAACGGGGAGCCGTCAGGCGATACGTATGAAATAGCAAAAGCAAAGAAAAAACATAAACGGATGCGCCGCGCGTTTTACAGCGCATGCGCCGCACTCTTTGTGAGCCTGGGCCTGCTGAGCAACGATTCGGCGCTGTTCGGCTACCTGAGCCCAGACAGCGACATAGTGTGGGACGAACCGGATGAGCCAGAGATGCCTGTAAACACGGGAGTGCCGCAGAGAAAGTTCATCTACCATCCGAATTACGGTCGGTACGATGCGGTCGGTATGCG
>DBXX01000058.1 GCA_002309675.1 Lachnospiraceae bacterium UBA1201 | reverse complement strand
GAGATCCTGGGGCAAATGCACCGGATCGATCCGCGAAACGTTGAATCGGAGGATCCGGAGTTCTCCGCGATCGATTTTAGGGCTTATGTTCAAAAGGCGGAAGCAAAAAACTGCAGCATTGCAGGCTTGCTGAGGGAAAGCCTGGATTTACTGGAGGAAGCACAGGAGAAACTGAACGCGGCGCGAAGCAGCCTGCCGCCTATGCGGGCGGTCGACGATCCGGATATGGACCCGAAGAATATCATGTGGCACGCAGGGAAAGCCCATGTGATCGACTTGGAGTGCCTGGGATGGGGAAACCCGATAGCGACTTGTCTGGATCTGGCCCTGCAGTGGGCGGGGACCGTAAACGGGAAGTATGACCGCGCGAACCTGAAAGCCTTTTTCGACGGCTATCTGGGCGCCTATGACAACGGTTTTCGATCCTATGACGAACTCTTCGGGATCGCTTATACCTGGGTGGAATGGCTGGAGTACAACATCCGCCGCGCCCTGGGGATGGAGGCTGCGGATGCGCAAGAACAACACCTCGGTGAGGCGGAAGTAAAGAAAACGATCGAAAGGATCCGCTATCTGAACTCGATCGAGGGCGATGTTCGCGAAGTCCTTAACAGCCTGCCGCGGTTGAACCCGGAAAACTATCAAACACACGATGACCGCTTGTGCAACATTGACCTCGTTTTTGAGGGGAAGCTGATGGATCAGCCTGTGGTCGCGCTGCCCGTGGGATACCGCCTGGTCACTTACGAACCGGGCGACCGGGACGCATGGATCGACATTGAATACTCGGCGGCGGAAGTGCTGAGCCGGGAGCACGGCGAGGCGTGCTGGGAGCGCTACTACGGATCCAGGGAGCAGGAGCTTCCGGGCCGCATGTGGTTCGTGGAAAATGCGGCCGGCGAAAAGGTAGCTACAGCTACGGCGCTCTACGACATACACGGGGCAGCTAGGCCGGGTGAAGGCCAGCTGCACTGGGTCGCGGTAAAGAAAGAATATCAGGGCCGGGGGCTCTCCAAACCGCTCATTACATACGTGCTCCAGGTCATGAAACGCCTGGGCTATGACAGCGTGAAGATCCACACACAGACCAACACCTGGCTGGCGTGCGGAATCTATTACGATCTGGGGTTTCGGCCGTCGCCGGACAGCCGGGTACAAAACCGGTTCGGCTGGAAGATGGTAGAACAACTGACCGGAAAGGAGATCCGGGGCGGCTGTCCGAATTCCCAAATGAATACAATTGAAATCGGAGGATAGTAAAATGGTAAGACATGTGATCTTATGGAAACTGAAGGAAGAGTACACCGGAAAGGCCGGCATCGAAGTTAAAAAAGGCATCAAGAGCGGACTGGAAGGCCTGATGGGACAGATCCCGGGGCTTTTGGGCATCACGGTGAACACGTCGCCGCTGCCCTCATCGAACTGCGATGTCATGCTCGATTCGTGCTTCACGGACGAAGATGCTTTGAAAGGTTATGCCGCACATCCCGCCCATGTCGAAGTGGCGGACACGAAGGTGCGTCCCTTCACGGCGAGCCGGAACTGCATGGACTACGAAGTCGTAGATCCGTGACCGAATTAGAAGGAAATATGCTGTATGATTTCGACGATATTTCTGACCTTTGCGAAGATCGGGCTGTTCACTTTCGGCGGCGGACTGGCCATGATCCCCATCATAGAAAGCATCTGCGTTGAGAAGAAAAAATGGATCACGCATGATGAGATGATGGATGTGACCGTGATCGCGGAAGCTACCCCGGGCCCCATCGCCATCAATTGCGCGACCTTTGTGGGTTACAGGAAAAAGGGCATTTCCGGTGCCATCGCTGCAACGCTGGGGGTCGTATTGCCCTCGTTTGTCATTCTTCTTTTGATCTCGCTGTTTCTGAACCGCTTTTTGGAGATCGTATGGGTGGCCAATGCATTTAAGGGCATCCGAATCGCCGTGGGCCTCATGATCCTGGATGCGGGCATTCAGATGATCCGCAAGATGAAACGGGAGCGGCTGCCCTTGGTGATCCTCGGTGTTTCGTTTACGGCCATGCTCCTGATCGACCTCTTTGCGTGGAACTTTTCTTCGATCCTGCTGATGCTGATCGCCGGTGGCGTCAGCCTGGCCGTGTATTCGGTGGGAGGAACGAGGGCGCGAAAGGCAGGTGACGGAACATGACCTATTTGGAATTGCTGCTGGGATTTTTGATCGTCGGCTTGTTTTCCTTCGGCGGAGCGTACGGAGCCATTCCCCTGATACGGGATGTCGTTCTCGCGTTCGGCTGGCTGGAGGAGGATGCTCTGACGGATATGATCGCCGTTAGCGAGAGCACGCCCGGCCCGATCATGGTGAACCTGGCGACGTATGTCGGCAGCACCCAGGCCGGAGTTCCCGGCGCCATCGTGGCGACAACGGCTGTGATCCTGCCCGCGTTTTTCATCATATTACTGATCATGGTCCTCCTGCGAAAGGTGTTGAATGACCCGCGTGTACAGGCTGTTCTTCGCGGCCTGAAGCCGTGCATCATCGGCATTATTCTGGCGACGGGTCTTTACATGATCCTTAAGAACGGGATAGAGCCTGCATTTAGGGGAGACAGAGACTACCTGCCCCTGCTTATGACGGCGGTTTTAGCACTCGTGTACTGGGGACCCCGAAAGCTGTGGAAGAAAAAAATGTCACCGATCCTGCTGATCGTGATCTCAGCGGTATTCGGCGTGGCCGTTTACGGCATTACATAAGGGATACCGGAGCGTTTGAATGAACGCTTTGGGAACCACGGCCTACAAGGAAGAAAGGAAAGATAATGATTCGCAACATCGTTCTTGATATGGGCAATGTCCTCCTGGACTACAACCCCGAATTCGTCCTGAACACGTTTTGCTCCTCCGAGGAGGAGAAGGACGTGATCCGCAGGGAGCTGTTCGAAGGCCCGGAGTGGGCGCTCGGAGACCGCGGAGACATCAAAGATAAGGATCGCTTCGATCTGGTGCGTGTCCGCGTGCCGGAGCGATTTCACGAGACGCTTCGCAAATGTACGGACCACTGGGACATCTGCATGTCGCCGCTAAGCGGCGCCGAAGCGTTCTGCCGTCAGGTGAAGGAGGCAGGCTACGGCATCTACGTGCTTTCGAACGCCAGTGACCTGTTCTACACATATTTCCCGAAGTTTCTGCCGCTTGATTTCTTCGATGGGGTCTTCGTTTCCTCGGACTACCGCATGCTGAAGCCGGATCTGGAGATCTACGAGACATTTCTAAAGAAGTATGGCCTGAAGGCAGACGAATGTCTGTTTATCGACGACCGCGCGGACAATGTAGCCGGAGCGCAGAAGGCTGGTATGCAGACCTTCCGGTTTCTCGGTGATCACACCGCGATTCTGCAAAGACTGAAGGAGGAGTAACATGGAAAAGATCAGTTTAAAACCCTACAACGATTATTGCCCGCAGACGCTGTTTCTGTACGGTACCTATGATGAAAACGGGAACCCGGATCTCGGGCTGTTCTGCTGGTTCAGTTATATCTGGGACGGCGAGATGGGCGTAATGTGCAGCATCGGCGGCAACAAGACCACGAAGGATAATATCCACCGGACGAAGATGTTTTCGGCAAATCTGGTGACCGAGGAACTGCTTCCGATCGCCGATCATATGGGCACGGTCAGCGGCAGTGATCCGAATAAGATGAAGGTCGACCTCGAGTTCGGACAGGGAGCGGTGCTTCCTGTGCCGATCGTAAATGCGTCCCCGGTGAATTTCGAACTGGAGGTGATGCAGTTCATACCGCTGCATGACGGAGAGGTCATGCTGTGTAAGATCCGGAACGTCCTGCAGGATTCGTCACTTTCATCCGACGAGACCGTGGAGCAGAAGCTGCGCCGCATTGCCCCGGTGAAGACCACGTGCAAACACTACTTCGGTTACGACGGAAGAGACATGGGCGCCTGGGGAGAACCCGGAAAGAGCCTGTAAACAGTTCGAATTTTCCGAAAAAAACGGTTGACAGAGCCGCCGGGCAGGAGTATACTTGTGAAAATTACTTACGAAAGGAGACCTTTGACCATGGGACGTTTTGCTTCCGAAGATAGATATACCGTCAATGTAACCGTACATGTGGATCACGTGGATGGTTCTGTTTGCATAGGTAATTATATCGGTCTTCGGAAAGAATAGAGTTTCAGATCAAGGTTTTTTGTATACTGAACCACCTGTCTTTTCGGGCAGGTGGATTTTTTTATACATTTTTCCGTCGCAGGTAACGAACTTTCGGAAAGGGGATAGAGGGAAAATGAAATACTACAGAGTACACACGGCCGATGTGGCATGGATCACGAAGCAGCCCAGGGGCATCTTCACCGCGATCAGCAAGCTGGTCGACGCGAAGACCATGAACGAAGAAGAGATCGCGACCTATTGGAAGAACCGCGCCTATTTTGAGGAGGTGCTGCCCGTGCCTCCGTTTTATGAGGCGGGAAACCCGGACGGCGCCGTCACCTGGTTTAAGGATACGCCGGAGGGCAATGATATCTGGGCGCAGATGACGTTTTACCGCGGCATGGCCGGGAAATACGGGCTGAAACTCTATCGCTCGGAGTGCGAAGAACTGCCCGGCGAGGTCATCTATGAGGATGCGTTCCAGATCGCCGTGAAGGATCCGAAGCCGGAGGTGGAGATCGTAACAAAGGAGCTGGATCTGCGCCTGGACCGGCTGTTTGCGGAGGGGAAACTGGTCAGCCCGGATTACAAAAACTGCATCGCGAACCTGCCGAATTCGATCCTGAAGAAGTTCGGTATAAAGACAGTGGGACCTACGCTTCCGCAGCTGGATACCTATCTGGAGCGGGACTATAAGAACATCGTAGTACTTTTGCTCGACGGCATGGGAACGAAGATCATGGAGCGGCACTTAAAGCCGGACGGAGCGTTTCGCAGCCACCTGGCGGGTACGTACAACTCGACCTTCCTGTCCACGACGACGGCGGCGACGACCTCGGTGCTGAGTGGACTTCAGCCCTGCGAGCACGGCTGGCTCGGCTGGGACTGCTACTATCCGTCGATCGATAAGAACGTGACCGTGTTCCTGAACGTGGAGCAGATCACGGAAGTTCCGGCAGCAGACTACAATGTGGCACAGACGGTGACGCCCTATGTCAACATCGTGGACCGGATCTGTGAAAGCGGGCAGAAAGCCTATCTGATCGCGCCATTTGCCGATCCTTCGCTACAAAGCATAGACGATGTCTGCCGCGAGATCCGGCAGCGCTGCGAGCAGCCGGAGCCGAAATATGTCTACGCGTACTGGAACCAGCCGGACGGGCTGCTGCACAGACACGGCGGCGGGACGCAGATCGTCCTGGATGCCATGGCGCACATGGAGCGGGTCGTTTCCGAACTGGCGCAGGACCTGGAGGACACGCTGTTTATCGTCACGGCCGACCACGGGCACCTGGACACCGATTCGGTGATGCTGGCGGACTATCCGGAGCTTTGTGACTGTCTGGTACGCTGGCCGTCCCTGGAGCCCCGCGCGCTCAACTTCTTCGTCAAAGAGGAGAAGAAGGAATTCTTCGTGCAGGAGTTCAACCGCCTCTTCGGTGATACATTCATCCTGATGCCGATGGAGGAAGTCATTGAACGGCAGCTCATGGGCACGGGAACGCCGCATCCGGAGTTTCGCGGCATGCTGGGGGATTATCTCGCGATCGCGATCACGGATCTCACGATCTACTTTACGGAGGAGCGCTGGCTGTCCATGCATGGAAGCCTGACCGAAGACGAGATGAAGATCCCGCTGATCGTACTGTAAGCGCAGGAACCTTTATTTGAGAAAAGAAGAACAGGAGACAGGATATGATACTGAGAGAGTTTAAAAAGGAAGACGCGTCGATCGTAGCGGGATGGATTCAGACGGAGGAAGAATTATACAAATGGTCTTCGGACCGCTTCAACAAGTTCCCGCTTACCGGCCGGGACATCCTGACCAACTACGCGCCGCAGCTGGACGAAGGGCATTTCTACCCGCTGACGGCTGTGGATGACAGCGGAAATGTTGTGGGACATTTCATTATCCGTTACCCGCGCCCGGAAGATTTAGGTTCGGTCCGCTTCGGTTTCGTGATCGTGGATCCGACGCTTCGCGGCAAAAGCTACGGAACGAAGATGCTCCGGCTCGGAGTCGAATACGTAAAGGAGCACCTGGGCGCATCCCGCATTGACCTGGGCGTGTTTGAAAACAATCCGGCTGCGCAGCACTGCTATGAAGCGGTCGGATTTCAGGCTTATTCGCGGCGGGAATGCGAGCTGCCCATCGGTACCTGGACCTGCATCGATATGGAGCTGTTCCTGTAGAAAGATCGGTTTTACGCGCCTGCGGACAGGCTCCGCCGATTGACACAGTGGGTTTGTGGTGTTATGATGGAATCTACGATCCAATCAGGATCCATCTGCAGGATGGGAGACGAAGAATGCGGGAGATCACATTTGACGAATTAAAAGAACTGCCGGAGGATTCATACGTCCTTCTGGATATAAGAGGTGAAGAAAGGACGGCATACGGGAGGATTCCCGGAGCCGTCGATTTCTGCGTGGACCGGCTGGAGGAAGAGGATGCATTATCCGCGTTTCCTAAGGAGAAAAAGCTGGTCTTCTACTGTGAGATCGGCCGCCGGACCCGAGACATGGATGACACTGTCGCCGGCCTTCGGGGGCGGGACTGCTACAGCCTGGCCGAAGGCTATTACGCCTATCTGAAGGTGCTGATGAACGACGAGGTCGACCGGGAGGCGAAGCAAAAACGCGCAGAGGAGAGCATTCAGCGGAAGTTCCGCCGGGCGCTGTTTTCCCCGTTCGCAAAGGCCTGCCGGGATTACAAGCTCATCGAAGAGGGCGACCGGATCGCCGTTTGTATCTCCGGGGGCAAGGATTCCATGCTGATGGCGAAGCTCTTTCAGGAGATCCTGCGGCACCGGAAGATGCATTTTGAACTGGTCTTTCTCGTGATGGACCCGGGCTACAATAAGGAGAACCGGGCACTGATCGAGAGCAATGCCGCCGCGCTCGGCATCCCGATCACCGTTTTCGAGAGCACGATCTTCGACACGGTAGACACGATCGAGAAGAGCCCTTGCTACCTGTGCGCGCGCATGCGCAGAGGCTATCTGTACAGCAAAGCAAAGGAACTGGGCTGCAACAAGATCGCCCTCGGGCACCACTACGACGACGTGATCGAGACGATCCTCATGGGGATGTTGCACGGCGCGCAGATCCAGACCATGATGCCCAAACTGCACAGCACGAATTTCGACGGGATGGAGCTGATCCGCCCCATGTATCTGGTGCGGGAGAGCGATATCTGCGCATGGAGAGACTACAACGACCTGCATTTCCTGCAGTGTGCCTGCCATTTCACGGACACCTGCTCGACTTGCCACGAGGACGGCACCACGTCGTCGAAGCGGCTGGAGGTAAAAAAACTGATCGCGGAATTGAAGAAGACCAACCCCTTCGTCGAGTCCAACATTTTCCGGAGCATGGAAAATGTGAACCTCGATACCGTGATCGAATACAAGCAAAAGGGTGTACGACATCATTTCCTGGACGAATATTGACAGATCGGGTGAGAGTATGAAGCAATTGGAACTGTTTCCGGAGGCGCCGGATCCGCGGTCGCCGCTCTCGGTCACCTGGAACCTGTGGCATGGCTGCACGCGGGTGAGCGCCGGATGTAAAAACTGCTATATGTACCGGAAAGACGAGGCAGTCGGTCGGGATCCCTCCGTAGTGGAGAAGACAGCCGGCTTTGATCTGCCTGCCCGCAGGCTGCGTTCGGGGAAATATCGCGGCATGTATAAGGTCCCTTCGGGGTCCGTGATCTATACTTGCTTCTCTTCGGATTTCTTCCACAAAGAGGCGGATCCGTGGCGGGAGGAAGCATGGGACATCATCCGGGATCGGGATGATTGCCGCTTTTTTATGATCACCAAACGCCCGGAGCGTATCCGGGAGGCTCTGCCCGTGGATTGGGACGACGGCTGGGATCATGTGACGATCGCGGTGACCTGTGAGAATCAGACTATGGCGGATCTAAGGCTTCCGGTCTACCTCGCATTGCCCATGAAACACTACGAGGTCATGATCGAACCGATGCTTTCAGGCGTGGATCTGCGACCGTACCTGGCGACCGGAAAGATCGAAAGTATAAGCGTCGGCGGCGAGTCCGGACCGGATGCCCGCCTATGCGATTATTCCTGGGTGCTGGATGTACACGGACAATGTGTCGAGTACGATGTGGGATTTTACTATCATCAGACCGGAGCGAGGCTGTTGAAGGACGGCAAAGTGTATAAGATCGCCCGGCCGCTCCAGCACGCGCAGGCGAAGAAAGCCGGATTGGACCGCACTTCGAATTGATTTTTCAGGGTGCTTCGGGTATACTATTTATGTATAGTTCCGGGACGATGATAGCAGAGACGAGGAAGCGAAGGCGTATCGACCGGTAGTTCGGAAAATAAAATCATTTTATGAGGGATGGAAATGAAGAGAAAAACTTGTTTGGGTTTGGTTTTGGCAATGCTCGTATCATTGGCCGGCTGTAATTCCGCAGGGGATGCAGGATCCACAACAGAGGCACCCGGAAAGGCGAAGATCGAGCTGGAATTGCCGTCTGAATATTTCGAAACGCTCGTAAACGGCGGTGGCAGGGTCGAGCAGATCACCTATCTGGCCCGGGACTACGTGGGTGACGGCGAAGGCGTAGAGAAAAAGGCAAATGTATATCTTCCTGCCGGTTATGATGAGAGTAAGAAGTATAATGTTTTGTACCTCATGAACGGCACCGACGGAGATCAGGATCAGTGGGGCCTGACTACGGACGGCGCCGCAAAGGCAAAAGAGATCATGGATAATCTGATCGCGCAGGGCGACATCGAACCGTTCATCGTAGTTACGCCCAACGGAAGAGCACTGGGCCTGTCTAACACATTTAGTAATGACCGTTTCATCAAATTCGGCCTGGAGCTGCGTAACGACCTGATTCCGTATATTGACAGCCACTACTCGACCTATGCGGATTACAACGAGAACGGATACGACCTTACGGCGGCGCGTGAGCACAGAGCCATGGCCGGTCTGTCCATGGGCGCTATGCAGACCATCAACATCGGTATAGGCGAGTGCCTGGACATCATGAGCTGGTTCGGCGCATTTTCCGCGGGCCCGCCCTCTAATGATTCGGCGAAAACCGCAAAGATCGTCGGTGAGTCCGGATACAAGGTCGATTTCTTCTACAGCATCTGCGGAACCGACGATGGCGTATATTGGTTTGCATCAGCCGCTGCGAAGAATTTGCCGAAGACCAGCGACAGCTTCGTGGATGGAGAGAACTTCCTGTGGCAGGAGTTGCCTGGCGGTCACGATTTCAACATCTGGAACCTCGGTTTTTACAATTTCGCACAGATCGTGTTCCATGGATACGATGCACCGAAGGCCGAATAAAACTTTTTTTCACACGATTCTGGTATTACCACCTGTCTCCGCGACAGGTGGAATTTTTATACCCTGTGGGCGGCGAATTCCGGGAGATCGGACCGTTTTGCGAATTGATTTTTCATCGTGTTTCGGGTATAATACTTGGGTATGGTTCCGTGCCGATGATAGCAGAGACGAGAAAACAAAGGCGGATCGGATCTGCCGTTTTCGACCGGCAGTACGGGAAATTAAAGCATTTTATGAGGTTTAGAAATGAAGAGAAAAACATGTTTGGGTTTGGTTTTGGCAATGGTCGTATCATTGACCGGTTGTAATTCCGCAGGAGATACAGAGTCCACGGCGGCCGCAGTTTCGGATAGCACAGTCGCTACCACGGCAGAGGAGAAAACAGAGCCGGAAGAGACGCTGCCCTCCTCTACAGAGGCTGCTACAGAGCCTGAAACTACAGTCGCACCGACTACGAAAGCTCCTACGACAGTCGCCCCCACGACTGCGGCTCCCGTGAAGGCACAGATCGAGCTGAAATTGCCGTCTGCATTTTCCAAGACGCTTGTCAGCGGTGGTGGCAGGGTCGAACAGATCACCTACCAGGCCAAAGACTATCTGGGTGACGGCGAGGGCGTAGAGAAAAAGGCAAATGTATATCTTCCTGCCGACTATGATGAGAGTAAGAAGTACAACGTTTTGTACCTCATGCACGGCATCGGCGGAAACCAGGATGAGTGGGGTCTGGCTACGGGCGGCTCCGCAAAGGCAAAACAGATCATGGATAATCTGATCGCGCAGGGCGAAATTGAACCGTTCATCGTAGTTACGCCCAACGGAAAAGCGCTGGGGCTGTCTAACACAGAGGGCAATGACCGCTTCTACAAATTCGGTCTGGAGCTGCGTAACGACCTGATCCCGTATATCGAGAGTCACTACTCGACCTATGCGGAATATGATGAGAACGGATATGATCTGTCGGCTTCAAGAACGCACAGAGCGATCGCGGGCCTGTCCATGGGCGGCATGCAGACCATCAACATCGGTATGTGCGAGTGCCTCGACCTGTTCAGCTGGTTTGGTGCATTTTCCGCAGCACCGACCTCCTATGATTCGGCGAAGGTCGCTAAGATCGTCGGTGAGTCCGAATACAAGGTCGATTTCTTCTACAACATCTGCGGAAGCAACGATAAGACCGCATATTGGAGTGCGTCGGCCGCTGCGAAGAACCTGGCAGAGATCAGCGACATCTTCGTGGACGGAGAGAACTTCTTGTGGCAGGAGTTGCCGGGCGGTCACGATTTCTACATCTGGAACATCGGCTTTTACAATTTCGCACAGATCGTGTTCCACGGTTACGAGGCACCGGCTGTCGAATAAAACTTTTTGAAAAATGCGGTTGACATTCCCGATCGCCTATGCTATATTACCCGTATAATTTTCACCCAATTGTTTCAAACGGGTGGAATTATCACACAATCAACTTCGGAAAGGATAATGATATGTTCTCTTTGAACCAGCGAATTCGACGCGAGATCAAACAGTCTGTGATCGGTATTATCGAGCATGGGCTTACTTTCGCATATTCGAATTCGGGTCAGAAGAGATAGGCTGTTTTGGCATTTTTGTCAAAACGGATCAGGCATAGTATTACCACCTGTCTCCACGACAGGTGGTATTTTTTTATCCTGCGGGAGGCGGATTCCGAGAGAAAAGGAGGAGCAGGAACATGACACACAAGGATCAGGCATTACAACTGTTTTCCGAGCATTTTCACTGTTCTCAGGCGGTTTTGGCGGCCTTCGCCCCCGAATGCGGGCTGTCCCACGAACAGGCCCTTAAGTTGGGGGCATGCTTCGGATCCGGCATGCGAAAGGGTGAGGTCTGCGGCGCCTGCACGGGAGCACTGATGGTCCTGGGGCTTTTGTACGGTCAGTCCGACAAAACGGATCTGGAGAGCCGGCAGCGTGCTAACGCGGTCAATGATGCGATGATGCAGATGTTTGCCGAGCGAGGCGGTTCGTACATTTGCAACGAACTGCTGGGCTGCGACATGAAAACCGAGGAGGGCATTCGTTTCGCCCGCGAGCACAAACTGTTTACAGAGTTATGCCCGAACATGGTGGCACTGGCGGTCGACATTCTGGAGGAGATCCTGACGCTGCAAGGGGGCGTGTAAGCCGGAAAGGAGCAGGAATTATGAGTGAGTACATGATACGGGACGTGAAACCGGAGGATGCGGCCAGACTGGCGCAGATCTATGCATACTACGTGGAGGATACGGCGGTCTCGTTCGAATATGAAGCGCCTTCCGCGGAGGAATTTCGGGAGCGAATTCGGAAGATCTCAAAGAATTATCCCTATCTGGTATGCGAGAAGGACGGTGTGGTCGTCGGTTATGTCTACGCGAGCGCATACAGCGTGCGCGCGGCCTATAACTGGACGGTCACGACCTCCATTTACGTGGACCGGGACTGCCGCCGGCAGGGCATCGGAAAACGACTCTATGCGGCCCTGGAGGAGAGGCTTCGGGAACGCGGGATCATCAACCTGCTGGCCGGAGCGGCATTTTCCGAAACGGAAGACGAATACCTGACCTGGGACAGCTACCGGTTCCACCTGAAAGAAGGCTATGTGAAGGTAGCGCACATGCCGGGAGTCGGAAAGAAATTCGACCGATGGTATGACCTGTTATGGATGCAGAAGAAGTTGGTTTAGAGGAGGAAGAAGCCATGAGATTTGAAGAACGAACTGTAACGTTGAAGGACGGAAGGACCTGTGTATTAAAGCCGAATGCTCCGGAATATGCGGAGGAAATGCTCGAGTATTTGAAGAAGACATCGGCGGAGACAGAGTTTCTGCTTCGTTATCCGGACGAAGTAAAGTTTACGTTGGAGCAGGAGCGTGAGATCCTGGGCAGCCTGCTGGATAACCCCTACGTCATCATGATGATCGCCCTCGTGGACGGGAAACCTGCCGGAAATGGCAGCATCGGTGGAATCGGCGATAAGAGAAAGATACAGCACCGCTGCTCGCTGGCCATCGCCCTGTATGAGGAATACTGGGGTCTCGGCATCGGAACGGCCATGATCAACTATATGTGCGAGCTGGCCGCGCAGGTCGGCTGGAACCAGGTAGACCTCGAGGTCGTTGCGGAAAATGTGCAGGCGCAGGCCCTCTACAAAAAGTGCGGCTTCACCGAGTCCGGCCGCAGGCATGACGCGCTGAAATTTGACGACGGCACCTATCATGACGAGATCCTGATGTACAGGAAGCTATCCTGAGGCACATCAGATATCATTCACGGAAACTAAAGGAGAGAACCATGGAATACGAGATCAAACAGGTAACGATCGAGGATTATGACGCGATTTATGAACTTTGGAACAGCACGGAGCAGAGCCGTCGGGCTTTAAACCCCGTGGATGACTCCCGGGAAGGCATTGACCGGTACTTAAAGAGAAACCCGAACACCTGCTTCGCCGCCGTGCAGGGCGGAAAGATCATCGGGGTGATCCTGACCGGACACGACGGGCGCCGCGCCATCGTCCACCATATGTGCGTGCACCCGGACTATCGCCGCATGGGGATCGCGGCGCACCTGGTCGCGCTGGCGGAGGAAGCGCTGCAGAAGGAGGGCATCCAGAAGGTCTTCGGCCTGGTCTTTAAGGACAATGAAGGCGCGAACGCGTTTTGGGAGCGGCAGGGCTACTCACTGCGGACGAACCTGAACTACCGCAACAAAAGCATGAACCGGGACATCCCCACCGGAGAATAGATAAAGCGACCGGGCTGCCATATGTGGCAGCCCGGTTTTGTGTTGGCGTTCCCGGACAGAGTCGAGCCTGGATACATTCACCGGTGGCCAACTCACTTCGCTGTGATGATCGCGTTCCAGATTTCAGTGAAATCTGGAACTGTGCGCTCAGCTCGAAGCCGGATTTCAGGGGTCCCTTTTCGACTTCGGCCGTTTTCTTGATAGCGTCAGGTTCCCACCTGACGCGAAAACGCCCTCAGCGAAAGCAAAAACCGATCTCGGAGATTCGGTTTTTGCCCCTGATCCGGCATCTCGTTCGCGCGATCATCATCCGCTCGATCCTATGTCCGCCTTGTGAATGTATCACAGCCCCTCGCGTCCGGAAACGAACCACAGGGAGTGTGGCCTGCCACATACGTCAGCCCGGTTGCGGGCGATGGCGTTTCGGGACCAGAGTGGGGCTGAAAACCAAAAAAGTGGATTTAATGAGATCGAGCCCGGCATGTGCCGGGCTCGTTTCGTTGGCGTTTCATTAAGCATCCGTCATAGAGTCAACTCGGATTTAATATGAGATACTTCAGCTTCTGTTAATCCGACGAGGAGAAGACTGACCAGTTCATTATTGTCCGAAAAAGCAAAAACCAAATGACCGCTTTTTCGATAAAGAGTTGCCGGGTGATGCGACAGTGTAATACTCAATCCATCTGTGTAAACACAGGCTAGAAACTTTTGACATTCTGTGGTGTCCGGACCGATAATAAACATTGTCCCATCCTCACATTCAGGGACGCTGATCGGTTCGTTTTTGATTTCAAAGTGATTACATAAAGTCAAAGAGACCCGCTTTAGCGTATGTGTTTTCGGGTGAACCGAAAACTCCAGCATATCAGTGTCTTGATAACTGTACTCTATAAAGTGATTGTTTAGCTCTTCAGAAGAGTATTCGATAATAGCCGGGAAATAGTCTTCAGCTACGAAAACAGAATGAACTCTTTGCGAAGCATCGAAAGAATAATTCATATAATACCT
>DBXX01000074.1 GCA_002309675.1 Lachnospiraceae bacterium UBA1201 | reverse complement strand
TGCCTGTTCAAAAAGGAATGGCAGAAGCAGAGCTATTTGTCATTGGGCGGCGTGGGAGAAAATGTCAAATGAAAAAGTAAATTCCGTTTGAACCATGAAAAATGGGCTGAGAGGCGTTTTTGAGAGTTTATTCTTAGGAAATACCCCTTTATAAGGCCCGAAAAATGTGCTAAAATCAGTATGTCGAAACTGTTTGTTCACATAGTCAAATGCAAAACTAAATTCCATGGCGGCACCAAATGGTGCCGCCACTTTTTTTTATCCCATTTTCCCCTTGATATTTTCCCGGGATGTACTATAATAAATCTATCAGGAACGATACGTTCCCGATAGAAAGGGCTTTCGCTATGAGAACCAAAAGCACGGAACTGATGCAGCGTATCGGCAGTTTTATTGACCGGTACTACAGTGAATGGCATACCACGCCTTCGGTGAAAGAGATCGCCGACGGGGTGGGTATTTCCAAGACAGCCTCCTATCGCTACCTGGTTGAAATGGATGCGCGCGGTATGCTGAAATACGACGGTACTTCCCGAACGATCATTACTCCGATGATCCGCAAATTCTCGGCAGGGACGGTAGCCGCGCCGGTCGTGGGCGTGGTGCCCTGCGGTACTCCGGAGGAAGAGGAGGAGAATATTCAGGAGTATGTCAGCCTTCCTGTGTCCCTTTTCGGAAAAGGCGAGTTTTATATCCTGAGGGCTTCCGGTGACTCGATGGTGGATGCAGGTATTCTGGATGGCGATATGGTCGTGATCCGAAAACAGACGGAAGCGAAGGTCGGAGATCTGGTGGTTGCACTGGATGAAAACGGCACCAGTACCCTGAAGAAGTACGGCGGGATCGATCCGGAGACGCATATGGCGGTGCTGCTGTATCAGAACCGGGAGGTATATCCGGATAAAAAGATCCTGGTCCGCCGGCTGGTGGTTCAGGGCGTTGCGAAGCACGTGATCCGAGCATTGTGAGAAGAGATATTCAGTAGGAACCTTAGTAGAGAGGTTGACCCGAAGGGAGTTGATTTCCGTGAAGACATATGATGTTATCTGTCCGATCTGCGGAGGGATGAACCGCGGACTTGATTTAGAGGAAACGGACGGGTTTATGGAGTGCGAAGCCTGTTTTACGATCCGGCAGGTCCCCAGGATCCGGAAAAATGTGATGATCCCGGTATATGACTGGGATTGCAATATTAAGGAACACTCAAACAGTCGCTTGAAGGTGGTTGGGGGTGAAGCATAAGGAGCGAGAGATAAATGGAAGATATTCACGATGAGTGGCAGCCATTTTCCATGTTTTGCTCAAACTGCGGAACCCGATTGACTCGGAGTGAATTTGGAAGAAGAGTACAGAAAGCGCGGAAGGCTAAGAACCTGACGCAGGAAAAACTGGCGGAACTTCTTGGGGTTGAGTGGCAGCAGATCAGTCGTATCGAGCGCGGCGCTGGCGGATGCAATAACGAGTTGTTGGTATCACTGTCCGAACTGCTTGGCGTGAGCACGGATTATTTGCTTAAAGGCGTTGAAACGGATTGCGAGCTTCTGAAGAGACAGATATCCATCCTTATGGAACAGCTGGCCCTGTTCAAAGAGCAGATAAAATGAATAGTTGATTAGGCTACATCGTGATGACGAGTTTGAAGGAATGGATGCTTCAATAGGGAACGCATTTTCTCGGACGGGTTTCCGGTTTTGTGGTATAATCAGAGTGTAGCCTGAAAATAGGATCAGCAAATATTATTTCCAAAGATATTATGTGCAATGAGCTCGTTTTACGGAGAAATGAATGACAATGAAAAGAAGAACGCTGTTTATGCTTGCTTTGGCTGTGCTTTTGTGCCTGACAGGATGCAAAGAGAAGAAGACGAAAAGACCTGATATGGACGCTTTGCGAGCGGCTGAGGTCGGCTCTTATATCTACTTCGGAGAATATGAGCAGGATAATAATGAGTCTACCGGCAAGGAAGCCATCGAATGGCTGGTCTTGGATAAACAGGAAGATAGGATGCTGGTGATCAGTCGGTATGGACTGGACTGTCAGCCATATAATACCGAGGATGAGGAAGTTACCTGGGAGACCTGCTCATTACGGCGCTGGTTAAATGGTGAATTCTATGAAACCGCATTCATACCCGAGGAGAAGAATGTGATCCTCACTTCCCTGGTCACGGCGGATGCCAATCCGGAGTATGATACGCCCTCCGGTAACGATACCACGGATCATGTGTTTCTGCTAAGCATAGATGAAGTTAACCGATATTTCGCGGATGATAAAGCCAGAATGTGCACCGGTACGCCGTATTGCTATGAACAGGGAGCGTACAAAGACCTCAACTTTGGTACTTGCTGGTGGTGGCTGCGGTCGCCCGGTATTGGTGCTAGCTTAGCTGCTTACGTCTTTACCAGCGGCCGCGTCCGCAATGGTGACTTCGTACACTTCGTCAGAAACGCCGTCCGCCCCGCTTTATGGATCAATCTTAACCCTTAAATCTTCAAATCCATGATCATCCGAACGTAGCTTTTACCGGAGAGCCTGACAGGGAGCATGATGCTGAAACCTGAGTCATCTACATTCCCATTCTGCATTGAGCCAGATAGCCGAAGCGGAAGGGGAGGTATATCGGAAAACGTTGAAAAATGAACCGTGTTTTACATAAGTGTTACGATCGTATTAAAACTTGTTACAGTAGTTTTAAATCTCAGCGGAAAGCCTTGAAAGAGGTCTTTCCGCTGTTTTATAATGCAGACGAGAGGAAATGAGACAGCATGTGTCGCAAGGCTTGCGCTGTCACGGAGGAGAACTATGAAGAAAGTTTTTATCGTTTGTTTGGTATTGCTACTGGTGTGGCTCAGTCTGCCGCCGATCCAAATCGGCGCGGTGGAGACCGCGACCGCGGAGCGGGAGGATATTTCGGTTCTGTCTGTCACGGTCAATGTCAATACGCAGACCAACCGGGTCTATACGGAACTGCTTCTGCAAAACAAGGGCACGGAGGACGCTGAGATCACTTTTGCCCTGCCGAAGATCTCGTCGGGCATTGACATGGGCTCGCTGTGCGTGAAGACTGTCGGCGGAGTGGAAACGGCGGCGCCTGATGGAGAGGTGACCCTGAGCGTTTCGGCCGGTGAAAATACCGGGGTATCCTATACCTACTCAACGAAGCACAACCTGGCCTATGAGCGGACCATCGGCTTTGATCTGAAGCAATTGAAAAACTGCTTTAACGAGCACATTGGCCACTTGGAATGGACCGTCGATATGCCTCTGTACGAGATCGTACTGGTAAACGAGATCCAGCCGGTGAACTATACCGTGGAGGATAACCGGATCCACGTTGTGCTGGAAGATTTTACCATAAACCGTCTGCTGGAGCGTGTATGGCTGTCCAGGACCACGCACTATGACCTGCTTCAGGAAGCGGTAGAAAGTGGGAATCTGATCCGTCGCCTGATTCTGGAGAACTACCGGGACTGGTATCTGCATCCGGAGATCATTGTGGATAATATCATTTATGAAGAGAATATAGCGACGGGCGAGAAACAGATCAATGGATGGAGTACGCTGCACAAAGTTTTGCTTGCGAGTGACCTGACGGAGGAAGACAGAAGATATATACAAAGTAAAAACGACTTCGACAATCTTTATTATTTGACTTACCCCTATTATGTGCCGGGCTGTGCCAATGCTGAGGGTTATCGACCATCGGAGAGCGCAATGGCAAAGATTAGTACATTTGCTTTATATGAGTTCCTTCTGTGGAGTTTGAGACCGGACTTTTCTTTCGCATCAGACTACTCATATTTCGAAGCTCCTGCGTTTATAACTTGGATCAATCATGAGGAACCGGTGATATATGCCGAGATAATATCGGGCTTTCCGGATCTGAACGGAAAGGGAGTATACAAGGTCGTCGAGGTCACAGATGAGAGACACAGAAACGGTCCTGAGCCGAATCCGGACGACTATGAGGACGAGGAGGAGTATTGGCGGGATTATGACTCCTGGCAACAAAAAGAAGATGAATATTACACGTTATACGCTGATCTTTACGAAACGACATTTGATGCATATTTCACTCGGTGTGAATTTAGTGAAAGAAGGAATATAGATGATGAAATCGGACAGGTAAAGAAATATGAGTGGAAGATACCATGGGTTTCGCACGATCCGAAACTACGTAGTGAAAGGATTCGCGTTATAGTCGCTTACGAAGAGGATTTTACGAATCCTGAAGAGCTAAAATCCTATCTTGATACTATGCATGTTAAGGCTTTAGTGCGTTCTGACATCGCCCTCTGTTCGGACAGAGGATTTACGGTGGAATCAGAATCATATCCCATGTGGTATGGTTTTTCTCGTTCAACATATGCATATGACGGAACAGAAGCATATTCATTTGAGATGCTCAAAGAGGACCTGGCAGAAATCATGTCAGAGGATTATTCTTTGGAAGAACGGGAAGAACCGCTGAAAACGGTCCTTTCCATCCCCGTTTTGACCTATTACCGCGGTTACCTTTATCCGGTGGAAGAGTATGTGAAAGAAATAGAGTTAAGGAATAAGCAGGGAGAGGAGCATGAGATCTTAGAGGGACCGACCGAAAATGTTTGGCTTTATGAGTTCAACTGGTATCAAGTTCACGAGAAATTGTTAGACCGGTTGTTTGAATGCCCGGTTCCGAAGCAGATCGCAGAGGAAAGGGAGGATGCTCTTCGAAGATCAACGGAGGATCGGCGGGCAATGCTCGCCCAGGTGCGTGAAGAACTGAGCCTTCCAACGCCGGAAGAAGCAGGCGTAACGATAATCCCGGGGCTCGTGATACCGGAGAGACCGACCGAAGAGCCGACGGAAGAAACAACAGAAACTCCTACGGAAGTGCCATCGGAGTCTGATACAGCGGCCGCTGTTGAGTCTGTACCTGAAACGACGACAAAGGAATATGAGGCTCATACAGAGGCGCCAGAAGCTGCAACGGAGGTGACACCTGCAGCTACAGCAGAAAGCGAGAGCCAAGCTGAAGCTGGCGCATCCGGCGGAAAATGGATACTCCCGACAGCAATCGCGGCGATCGCAGTTGCATTGACCGCGACGACCGCAGTTGTGGCGGTTAGAAAAAAGAAACGGCAGTGAACGAGCGCTTGCCTGAGTCAACAAGTACTCGGGCAGGAATCATAGAGAATTAAACATTGGCTTTAATGATCTGGAGGTGGAAAGTGGTCAGGAAAAAAGATAGATGGCGGCATGCGCTTTGACGGCTGTGATGCTGTTTGGGTGTAAGAGCCATCGCTGCGATCTTCTATATCTATTGTGATGAAAGTTTGGTAGTGCTGATCCCTGACAGAGTAATAATGCTCGTAAAAGAGTAGTGCGTTCAACTGTAAAGATTTAAACCGGATCCGGCGAGGAGGCTTGAGCTAAATCGCCGGATTTGTGATATAATGATAAAATAATAAGTATTTGGGCTTCTGGGTTTCGATAAGAATGGATAAACGGATGAAGTGATGTGGCAAGGAAGCGTAGGCTCTATGGATGAAGTAAGGCGTTTCGAAATATCACATCAGCTTGACTTACTGCCTAAAAAATGATAAAATATAGGCAGTAAAATTCGATTTGGGGGAAATCCATGCGTATTTATGACTATTCCTTTCTTAAGA
>DBXX01000035.1 GCA_002309675.1 Lachnospiraceae bacterium UBA1201 | reverse complement strand
GCGTCCGTTCGGTACTTTTCGAGCCTTGTATCATTCAATAGGCATTCTTGTTCACAAACCCTTTGAAGAACGTCAAGAAAAGTATCTTGATATCCAGTTTGAGGGACCAGTGCTCGATGTAGTACAGGTCGCAGGCAATGCGCTCCGAGATCGATGTATCGCCGCGCCAACCATTTACCTGAGCCCAGCCGGTGATGCCCGGACGCACTTGGTGTTTAACCATGTAACGCGGGATCTCCTCTTTAAACTTCTCTACGAAGAACGGACGCTCGGGCCGCGGTCCGATCAGGCTCATATCGCCCTTAAGTACATTAAAGAACTGCGGCAGCTCGTCAATACTGGTCTTACGGATGAACGCGCCAACCTTCGTGACACGCGCGTCGTTTTTCGTGGTCCACTTATCCTTCTCGCTCTCATCGGTCTGTACGACCATCGAGCGGAATTTATACATCTTAAACGGCCGATTATGCTTACCGACACGCTCCTGCTTAAAGATAACGCCGCCCTTCGACGTGGTCTTTACCAGGATCGCCACGATCAGCATGATTGGGGAAAATAGAATGATCGCAAACAAACTGCCGAAAATATCCATGGCACGTTTGATCGCCGCATTGCCCCAGCTCATAAGCGGAACGTAACGGATGTTGATGACCGGCAGGCCCTGCATATCCTCGGTGTACGGTTGTGTCGGCAGAACATTCATGTAGTCCGGAATAAACTTCGTATGAACACCGGACTTCTCACAGGTATTGACCACCGTCTTCAATTTACTGTGCTCGGTCAGTTTCAAACAGATGACGATCTCATCCGTCTCGTTTTTCGAAAGCAATTCGCTCAGGTCCTCGGTCGAACCGATGACGGCCACGCCCTTATAGGAGTGTCCGACCTGTTTTTCGTCATCCAGGATACCGACGATGTGATAGCCCCACTGGGGATTCGCCAAAACGCGGTCCAGGTAGGCTTTCGCCGTTTCGGAATAGCCGACGATCACGACCTGACTCTGATGCCTTCCCTTAGCATACGAATGGTCAATGAATTTTCCTACGATCACACGTTCAATAAACATGAACGCGGTATCCAGGATCGCAAAGTATATCAGGAACAGACGGGAGAAATTCTCAATCTTGACGAAGAACAATAGCAGCGTCAGGAACAGAGTTCCCATGACATTGCCCTCGGCGATGAGGAACAAAAGCGCGCCTTTGGACTGCGTACGCATATTCCCATACAGCGTGACGAACATATAACTGATCAGGAAGACCGGAAATACGAATGCCATGCTCTTGATATACAGCTCAAAAATCTCTATATAATTCTGTTGATCCAGAAGGACCAGTTTAAACCAATATGTCAGCCAGTAAGTCGCTGCCAAAACCAGCAGATCAAATAACAGATAGATCAGACCGACAGCGCTGCGTTTATCATTCTTCACGTTGTGTCACCTCAAATGATTCCTTACTTCTCTTCTTTGTTGAATACGCGTCTCTCCAAAAACTCAAACGTATATGCAAACATTCCGAAGACCATCTGCATCTCGATATCCAGATAGTTTTTGAAATTCTTTCTCTCATACTTCACGCGTTTGCACTTCCGAAACGTCTTCAGGCCTTCCTTGAGGCCGCTGAGATACTCCTTATGCAGTCCCATCGACGCAAAGAAGCAGATTTTTATGATATAACCCAGCAGGAACGCCGGCGCATTTAACAGAAGCATCAGGTTCGGCAGGTTCTTATAGTGAAGGTACAGGCTGTTACGTGCCGTCAGGCGTACCTTAAACGGGTTGTATTTCGAGCCGCTCGTACCGCTGCCGACATGGTAAACGATCGCTTTCGGCGCGTAAGTGTTTTTATATCCCTTGATATTCGCGCGAAAGCCCAGGTCAATGTCTTCCAGATACGCGAAATGCATCTCATCGAAAATGCCGATCTCATCGAACAAGGAACGACGATAGATCGCCGCACCCGCGCAGGCGGAAAATACACGTTTCGGCTTGCGGTACGCCTCGACGGGCTGATGAATGCCGCGCTGAACGGCCCAGCCGAACATGGTATAGAGGTCGCCGGCATCGTCCATAAGATTTCTCTTATAAAAACTGATCATGCTACTGCTTACGGAGAAGATGCGGTCATCCTTTTCGATGGCCTTGATCATCTCTTCAACATAGTGCGGATCCGACTCCGTATCGTTGTTGAGCAGGATGACGTAAGGTGTCTTACACTGCTTGATGCCATAATTAACGCCACCTGCAAAACCGAGGTTCGTCTCCATAACATCCACTCGCACCTCAGGGTAATTCTCCCGCAGGTACGGTACGCTCTCATCAACAGATGCATTGTCCACGACCAGGACCTCAAAATCCTGACAGGTCTGCGCCCGAAGTGAATTCATACAGGTTTCCAAAAACTGATATCCGTTATAGTTCGGAATAACGATCGTAACTTTCTTCATACTCTTCGCCGATAACCGGCATCTCCTTTATTGTTCCAAAAACTGTTCACGATATGCATCGCAAACTTCATCTGCATCTCCGATCATGCGCACGCGTCCATGGTCCAGCCATACGACGCGATTACACATCTCGCGGATCTGGTCGATATTATGTGAAACAAACAGCACCGTAGTACCGCCGCTCATCAGTTCCATCATGCGCTTCTTACTCTTCTCCTGAAAGCGCTCGTCGCCGACGGCCAGGACCTCATCGACGATCAATATCTCCGGTTCGACGACGGTCGCTATGGAAAATGCGAGGCGCATCAGCATACCGGAAGAATAATTCCGAAGCGGTGTGTGAATGAACGGTTCCAGTTCGGAATATTCTACGATCTCGTTGTATTTCGATTGCAGGAACTCCTTCGAATATCCGAGGATCGCACCGTTCAAATAGATATTTTCATGACCGGACAGATCGTAGTCGAAACCGGAACCCAGTTCGAGCATCGGGACGATATTGGCCCCGCGCCAGATCCTTCCTTTTGACGGTTTCATGATTCCGGAAATGATTTTTAAAAGTGTGCTTTTACCCGCGCCGTTATGGCCGATGATTCCAATGACATCGCCGCGGAACACCGTGAAACTCACATCCTCCAATGCATGGAATTCTTTGAATTTCACCTTTCTCCGCGCCAGCGCCGTCATCATCTCTTTGATGCTGCTGATACGGTCATTCATCAGGCGGAAATGCATGGAAATATTTTCCACGCGTATCATATCTTCTTTCATTATACCCTGGTCCATAAGTAACTCCGGTCGCAGCCTTTCGGCCGCCGATTATATGTAAAAAATGAACTTATCTTCTGTCTTCTTGAATATGGTCAGTCCGATCACGAACATTCCCAGCGAAAATGCCGCACAGATCATTGTTTCCTGCGCAGAAGGAACCTGACGAAGGATGACGATATACCGGACGAAATCGATGTAATGGTACAGCGGGTTGAGCATCATCAGTTTCCGGATGAAGTCCGGCAGGATACCGATATCGTAGATGATCGGTGTTGCATACATCCACATCGTGGAGAATACGCCCCACAAAAACTCAATGTCGCGAAAGAAAACCACGGAGGACGAAAGGAAATACCCCATACCGATGGTGAACACCAGAATAAACAAAAGGCCCAGCGGAAGGAGCAGGATCGAGAAGTTCGGCACGAGTCCGTTGATCAGGGCGATGATGTACAAAGGCAGGATCGAAAACGCCAGGTTAATGCCTGCACTGAAGACCTTCGTCGTCGGGTAGATGACCTTCGGTACATAAACTTTCGTGATCAGTGACGCATTGTAAACGATGGAACGCAGCGCCTGGTTACAACAGTCGTTAAATCCGCTGAAGATAATGATACCTACCAACAGGTAGACTGCATAGTAATCGAGCATCGGGTTTTCTCCGCCCATATTACGCAGTTTCATCAGATTGACGAACACGAAATACTGTACCGCCATCATGAGCAACGGGTTCAGGAAACTCCAGAAAACGCCCAGTACCGAACGCTTATATTTCGTTTTGAAATCCCTGGCCACCAACTGCTCGATCAGGAATGAGAATCGGTGAAATGTTGCCTGGATCCGGCTTAAGATCGTCTGTTTCTTCTTCGAGATCAGTTTCGATCCAAGCATCCAAAAGCAAATCGTTGCGGACGCCCCCAAAATGACGAACGCCCATGCCCCCGGGTCTCGGATGACCTGATATATGGCTATGCCCAACAGGTATACGATGATACCGTAGAAGGCAAATGTGATCTTAGATGAAAAGTTCATGGATGACTCCCTTTAAGTTTCATTCGGTGCTCTCCCGTCGGGAAAACCACCAGTTGCTGGCCGTACAGAAACGCACCAGCTTCTTCGGAAGCTTTTTATAACGCTTCCCGAGAAAATAGCCTGCATATTTCGCCACGCAGGAGGCGAAGAAAAACAAGAACGAAAAGAACCATTTGCGTCGCAGCATCTGCTTCGACACGGTCTTTACCATGCCTGCTCCCTCTTTTTCGGAGCTGACCGCGGCGAAGACCTCGGGATGCTCCGTCTGGGATACCGCCATATCAAAACTGCGGCGGAAATACTGCATCAAGCTGTAGTTGTGCGAATGGCGCACACAGGCCAGCGGATCGTAGGCAATGCGATAGCCGGCGTGGATGAGTTTCGCCGCGAATACCATATCTTCGTTGAAGATGGCGCCGTGTTCAAAACCACCGAGTTTAAGATATACGTCTCTGCGATAGGCGGCGCAGACATTGGAGCAAAAATACGTCTTGACGCCAAGCCGGGGCAGATCGTCTTCGGATTTGACGCTTGCGGTAGGCGGATAGTTGTAATTCCGCGTCAGCCTTTCGGTCCGGTTGCAGTTCTTATATGGAATCTGCCGCGCATAGGAGGCAGCGATCGTCGGATCGTTCTTCATCGGCGCAGTCAGTTTCTGCGTGAGCGTCCTGTCCTTCTCACAAGGCATGGCATCCTGGGTCATGAACATCAGGAAGTCCGCCTTGGATTCCCGTGCACCCAGATCGCGCGCATAGCCATGGTCGAACTCAGACTGCGGAATGTGCCGGACCTGTACCCTGCTTCCGAATTCGGAAACCAGTTCGGTATCGAACAAATCCTCTTCTGTATTGATGATGCGGACGGTATCGACCGGCACCACCTGAATAAACAGAGCCCGGATCAGTTTTGTAAGTTCTGCTCCCGGTTTATACGTCGGGATGATAACGTCGATCGTATTCATCGTTTGGTAACTGTATCCTCCGCTTTACTGTAAAACCTGCACAGACATTTTGCGATACACTCCGGCCAGAACCTGCGAAACATCGCCATGTCTTCTTCCGTGCGCTTGTGGGCATAAATCATCTTATTAGTTGTCGCTTCCTCGTGGATACGATGCGACATCAAAGCCTTCGGAACATATGTGAAACTGCCCTTCTTTCGTGACAGCATCTCCCACGCGCTCCAGTCGACATTGCTCTTCATCTTTCCGGCAAAGAGCCTCTTCGGCATCTTATTTGCGGCAAATGTGACCGACGGGCAGCAGATTCCGTTTCCGAACGCCAGGGATGTCCTGCGGACGGGACGAAGCGGTTGCAATACCGAAAACCGCATCGGAAACAGCAGGATCTTTTTGATCTTCAGGTTACGGTTTTCCGGGATCGTAGCCCCCTTCTCATCGATCTCCCGGTAATCGGTAAATGCGATCAATGAATCCTGTCTCCAGGCGCGAATAACATCGGCGGAAAACTCCGGATCATAACGATCGTCCTGATGAGCGACCGTAACCAGATCTGCTCCGCTTTGGATCCCTGTCTGAAGCGCAAAATCAAAATCGTAACCGATCCCTTTTTTCTCGGGATTTTCGATCACGGGGATGTCGTACTTCTCTGCCATCTCCCGGATCGCGTCATTCGGCGTCGATGTTGAGATCATGAGACCGCACGGACGCGTTTGCGCTTTTATCGACCGGATGCAATCCTCGAGGTATGGCGAGGTCTGATATGCGCAGATCACGAAAGTATGGGACATATCCGAACCGGACTTATTCTTCATCCTGTTTCACCTCATCGTCATCCATATGATCCAAAGCATACCGCTGGGACAGTTCCTTGATCTTCGATTCGAGCTGGGAAACACGGATCGTCATGTAGAACAGTTTCACCAGCAGGATGAAGATCATGAACAAAAAGAGGAAGTTTACCGGCGTCTGGATGCCGAGCAGATCGCAACACCACGAAGGGATCTGCGGGAAAATGCTGATGATGACCAGAACGAATGCGCCGACGATCCAAAATATCGCGTCGTCGATCCGCACCTTCGACTGGGAGATCTTCCGCAGCATAAACAGCAGACAGAGCACCGAGGCTACGATCAATACGATCCTGAGTGTATCTGACATATCCTTCCTCCGACTTTATGTTTCATCCTCAGGTCCGGACTTTTTGAGGCGGACCGGGGAACGAAAAACTTGAATGAATAAGATCGAAACGACCATGCGCAGCATGTAGAACATGGCTTTCGGCGCGTTTAAATAGCTTATGCCGGCTATTCTTTCGTCCATCTCGACCTGAACCTCGCTGACCTTCGCTCCAGATTTGATCATATATGCAACCGAATCCGGTTCGGGACTTAAGTTCGTATGATGTGCGAATAATTCGATCATCCGGCGGTTGTAGACCCGCATTCCGGAGGTAGGATCCTTTATCTTGCGGAATGTAGTGATCCGGATGGCTCCGCTGATCAGACGACTGCCCAGCATACGCAACGATAACGGTTTTTTCTTCTCCGCGAAACGGGAGCCGATAACGATATCCTGCCCCTTCTCACACTCCTCCAGAAGCTTCCCGATATATTCGGCCCTGTGCTGTCCGTCGGCATCGTACTGGATCGCATAATCGAACCCATGCTTCTCGGCATATTGCATGCCCGCCTGGAAGCCGCCGGCCAGTCCTAAGTTCACCGGAAGGTCGATCAGGTTATACCCTTTCCTCCGGCAGATCTGCGCCGTGTCATCCTTCGATCCGTCATTGACCACCACATAGGAATACTGCGGGTAGTCCTGTATCAGATGGTCGATGACTCTCTCGATATTCTCCCGCTCGTTATATGCGGGGACAATGATCAACAGTTTCATGATCTTCCTCTTCTTCGCTGATGTTCAACGTAGATATACATTAGTATCGTGATGGCAAACCAAAACCAGGACGTCGGATTGGAAAACCATGTATCGAAAAACGATAGGCCCGCATACAGCGCCAGTTCCGCGCACATCAGCAATGTGATCGGATTCTTTCTCTGTTTGCGTTCGTTTAATCCCGTTATACCGGCCAGCAGTGCTCCGAATAAAACGGAAAACACAAAAACGCCGATCAGACCAAAATCAAAATACGCATCATAGATGACACTCAGCGTGGATAATTCCTGCTTTATCAGGTTCGCATCCGGCGGGATCAGGGAAGGAACCGCGAACTTCATGCCGGTAAGCGCCACGATAGGGAATGCGCAGCGCAATCCGTGTGAATGCTCGGCGAGTGTAAGTGTCATATGATTGAAGTTCGCATAGTTGTTGCTGACATACATGTACAACAGTTGTGCGATCTCGGGAGTATCGGGATCCTTCATATCGAAAATCCCCTGGAGATATCCCTCCGGGTAGTTTCTGCGGACCGTGAACACAAAGCCGGCCAGCAACAGTACCACCGCCATGATCAGAGCAGCGATCCCGATCCGCTTAAGCGGAAGGTCGGAAAACTTATGAAACCGAAGTTTCAGAAGCAGGATCATGACCGGGTAGAAAAACACCAGTAAAAACTGAAGCTTCGAAACGCACAGAATCGGGATCAACAGTGAAAGAGTATTCGCGATCACGATGATCCGCATCCTCTTACGACTGCGCTCCTCTTTTTTTGCAAACATCAGGAACAGGACCGTCAGTGCATGTGTAAACATACTGCTGAATGTAAAGTAATGCAGTCCTGTCACATGGAAGTAGTTGTATGCGTGGGTAAATGTCGCAAATAAGGGAATATATCTCAGTTTTACGACTTCAGCACAAAAACACAAAAATGAGATCCCTGAGATCACGGGAATGAGTGTGAAGAGCGCCTTTGCGACCCGACCCCTCTCTTCTTCACTGCAAACCTCGGTCTCCTTCTTCTTCGGCAACAACTTAAATGCCTCATACGAGAGCATCGTGATTGCGAAAAAGCCAAAAAAACTAAGGATACTCGTATCTGACCACGGCTCGTGCAGGTTGCTGAGGCGCAGGTTCGCGAGTCCCAGACCAAACAGCCAGGACAGAGAAAGAAGAGCCCTCAGGTCGACCAGACACCGCCCGAGTCTTGCATAAAACAGGTAGGATCCGAAGGCGGCTAGGATCAGCAGGATGCTGACCAGCCACTGTCCGCCGTCCGGAACGAACCGGCATAGCAGGCCGCCGCATAGGGCGATGGCCACGGGGTAGGCAAATACAAAACCGTTACGGATCGTACTTTGTGTTTCCTTTCCGATCTCCATTGTATTATTCTCCTAAACCGTTATTGATCACTGTCATCATGGCACTGAGTGCCTGATCTTCATCTTCTCCTTCGCAGACGAACTCGAGTTCGTCTCCGCATTTGATGCCGGCACCGAGAACACTCAAAACACTCTTCGCATTTGCCGTCGTGGTATCACGTGAAAACGTGATCTTACTCTTAAACTTCACCGCTTCGGTGCAAAGCACACCGGCAGCACGCAAATGCAAGCCGGTCGGATTCGTGATCACAACTTTATGATTAACCAAAATGAAACCTCCAAATGTGTAACGCTATTCGATCACGTAAGGTAACTGCTCAGAAGACTCCTCGATCGTTTCGGTCGATGCTTCTGTTGTCTCTTCAGGGATCGTCTCTTCCGGTGTCGGCTCCTGTGTCTCCTCGGGTACGGTTTCCGTAGGTAGGATCTCAGGGGTAGACGGTTCGGTAGGCGGCTCCGTTACCGGCTCGGTAGGAGCGACCGTGGGCGCCTCGGTAGGCGGCTCCGGAAACGTCGGCGGATTGAATTGCGTCGTTTTCTCGGAAACGCTGATCTCAACATCATCCTTACGAAGGAGCGTACATCCTTCGGGAAGAACAACGTTCACAGAACTCTTGCTGAACGTGTGCACTTCACCGATCTGTAATCCGGCAACATTCACGGAAACGCGGATATTCTCGACCTGTGGACGGTCCACCTTATCGGAGTCGAATTCAACCTCGATCTCATAGGTGTCCGGGGTCATCGTGTACTCAAACAGAGGGTTTTTATTCTCCATTTCGATCTTATCAAAACGATAGAGTTTTGTAGGTTTCTTAGCGATATCCAAGTCGACCGTGATGGAGTTCTCTTCGTTATCCGCAAGTTTGATGTTCTCAGAAACCTTAAGCAAATACCGAGCCAGCTGGATAGTCTCAGTCTTAGACTCGGACAGATTGCTGATATCCGGATCCAAAACGATCTCGGACAATGATTTCAGGTCCTCCTTCGGTCCGATGACATTGATCTTCTCCCGGCTGGGGGTAGCTTCGCGCAGATAATATCCGTCTGCCGGAGTACCGGTCGCTTTCACTGAAATACTCAGCGATTTGGACAACATAACAGGAACCGTCGCCGTTACAGTCGACGTGATCTCTGCAACGGATTTCAGATCCGTAACCGGCTTCAGTTCATTCTGTTTTTCATCGACGAGTACCGGAGTGACCTTCTCGCTGAAGCCCTCATTTACATCCTGACCGGAAATATAAACGACAGCCTGATAGATCCTGGATACGTCCGAACGACGACCGCGCACCGTGATCTCACTCGGGGAGACCGTGACCTTACCTTTCAGGTAATCCGGCGCCAACGAAACGTTATCGCTGATCGGAACGATCGCAAACTTACGCTCGATAAACGGTTCGATGCTGACATAGATCCAGGAAGTCGATGCTTCCACCTTATCGATGATATCTTCATTTCGTACGGTCTTTACAAGGATATTGCACTGCTTTTGGTCATCATTGAGACCATACAGGCCGGCCAGGTCGCCCTCAACGACAAAATCCTCCGCCGTGATCGAACCGATGTCGAGGCTGCGTGCCGAAACGGTAAGTTCTACCGTGGGTGTTTCGCCGACCCAGGTCTGTCCTTCCGCTTCCAGTTTACTCTGATTGATGAAGGTGACCGGAACGGTAAATGACTTCGTCGCCATGGGATTCAAGTTGTAAACGACCAGTATCCAGATAAACACACCGGCAAACAAAGATATGATCTTCATTAACAGATTATTCTTCAACATGTTTTTCATTCTTTTTGCCCTTCCTGAACCTGAACCGCTTCGTGGGAGCCTCGATCACACGGATCGCTTCCATCTTTGCGACCAGTTTTTCCATCGATACATTACGCGTCAGAACGCCGTCTTCGGCAATGGACACATGTCCGGTCTCTTCCGAGACGATGATGACGAAACAGTCGGACACCTCGCTGACGCCGATGCCGGCGCGGTGACGTGTTCCGAGTGAATGGCTGATACTCATATTTTTCGAAACCGGTAATACGCAGGTCGCTGCTGCCACGCGGTTCTGACGCACCAAAACGGCGCCATCGTGCAGCGGCGTGTTCTTCTCAAAAATCTGATTCAAAAGTTGTGTGGAGATCACCGCATCGAGCGGGATGCCCGTCTTTTCAAATTCACCGAGCGGTGTAAAGTTCTCGATCACGATCAGGGCTCCGACCTTCTCGCTTCCCATCTCGAAGCAGGCCGATGCGATCGCATCACGGGTCTCTTCACTGAAGCGCTCGTTCTTCGCGCCGTCGAACAACCCGGCTAATCGCAGGTTCCTTCGGCCTAACTGTTCCAGACCACGTCGCAGTTCCGGTTGGAACAATACGAAAAACGCGATGATTCCGACACCGAACGCGCTCTGCAGAATCGACAGGATAACACGCAGCCGCATGATATATGCGGCGAGCATGATCGCCATAATGATGACGAGGCCCTTCAGCAGCGTCCATGTCTGGGTCTTTTGGAACCAGCGCAGGATATAATATACACTGATCGAAAGGATGATGATCTCGATGATACCCGTAACGCCGAGGCTGGCCTTTACCCAGGAGAACGTATCACCCCAAAATTCTAAAATCTGTTTCACTCCTCTTCCTCACTTTCTGAGGTTTCCCTGACCTCAGCTTCTTTCTCAGTCTTCGGCGCCGAGGCGTCCAGGAAAACGACCTGTTCCGACGTCTTTGTCTCCTCCTTCACTTTACGTGAATTGATCTTCGTGACGCGCACTTCCGGAGCGGTCACGCGTACCTTCGGCACGGCTTTAACGTAATAATAGTATTCATCGTCCTCAAACTGGACATGTTCGACTCGAAGCGAATCCACCATGAAGAACAGAAAATGCAATACGAAACCGATCAAAAGCGCGAAGAATACATTGAGTACCAATAACAGTGGCCGGATCTCCTGATCCAGAACCAATGCAAAGATCAGAGTCAACACCAGATACAAAACGCTGCCGATGGCGATCGCAAAGATCCAGTTGTTATGGAAGAACGTGCGGCGAATGATGAAAACGACCACGGTTACGATGATCAATACGACAACGCAGGTCCATATCCGGTCATCCAGGAAGGCTCCCTTTACCACCGTGATGCCCTGTTTAAAGATGCTTCCGACATCCGATGTCAGTACCATGAAGTTCGAGTCGATATAGTTTACATAAGCTGCGAGCATCAGTCCGAAGATCGCGGGAACGATCGCAAGGGGCGAGGAAAGCAGGCCGATGGCGATTCCGATCGGTGCGGGCACGCCGACCAGTCCCAGAACCAGCGCGACGTTCGCAAAGATCGCATTGCCCGGTTTGAACGAAAAATAGATCAAATACATGAGCAAACCGAACAGCGGAACGAAAGCCGCGAGCAGTTTTGAGACTTCCAATAAATTCAACGTGATAAACAGTATGGAGATCACGAAACCGAAGCCTGCCGGAAGCACGCCGGAAAGCAGAGCCAGCGCGATCAGGACCAGCTCCGAATTCATCTGCGTCATATAACCGGTTTTAACGTTGATCACGATCAATGTGATAAACGATAGCAAGAAGCGCAGTCCGGCATCGATCCACCGGCTGTACTCACTGTATATCTTCTTCAGGCGTTCCCGAAACACCAGTAAGTTCGTCATAAGACTTATCTCCTTCTTTTGTATCCGTCGCCTCCTCAGGATAATACTGAGCCAGGCCTTTCAGCAGAGACAGCTGCTTCTTCGCAAACTTCTCCGCCGCCTTATAGCGAAGGAAGTATACAATAAGAGTGATCATCCCGTGAACGACGAGAAGGCTGAAATACGCGATACCGATAACGGTCAGGTATTTCTTCCATTCGAACTCACGGACAGAGATCATGTTCTCTTCCACAGCGATCAGGAACATGCCGCCGATGACCAGCACAAAAGCGATGGTCACGCACAGAAACGTCTTGAACAGGTAGAAGGACAGATAATCCCCGCGGGAAAAGGTATGCGCATACAGGTGATGACGTTTTTCATTCTGTTCATTCAGTGCGATCTGCGTCATTCGTTTGATCTTATCCTGTGAATACATACGCTGCCTCCCTTGAAAATGATCCATAGACGAATGGGCATAGTAACCCATACTCCTACAAATAGCATTATACCATATATCTGAGGTAAATGGTAGTATTATTTTAGTCTTTTCAGGCCTGCGGGTTCTGAGATAAAGGTGATATCTCCGTCCCGGTCGGTGCGCAGGATCTCGCATCCGTCGTTTCTTACACTTGCCAGATCATTAAGACGCGCCAGTACGTCTGCGTCCGGGTGTCCGTAAGGATTGCCCGCCCCGACGCTGATCACGGCGATACCCGGATAGGTCAGATCCAGAAGCCGATACGTTGTTGATGAATTGCTTCCGTGATGCCCCAGACGCAGGATATCCACGTCGCGGATCAGCGAGGCATACGCACTTTCGCACAGCGTACTCTCCGCCTCCCTCTCCATATCTCCGGCGATCAGGATCTTATGTCCTTCGTGGACAATGAGCACCGCCAGCGAAGCATTGTTCATATCCTCATAAGGTTCGTCCTTCGGCGAAACGATATTGATCTGTGCACCGCCGAAGGTGAAGTTATCCCCGGCCGCCAGGGCACGAATCGCTAGCTTCTGCTGCTCTGCCTCCTCTTTCAGTTCGGCAAATGCGTTCTCGCCGGCCGTCGGCGCCGAATAGTAAACCTGCGTTACGGGCAGCATCTTTTTCTTCAGAATCTCCGTAAGCCCGCCCATATGGTCCGCATGCGGATGCGTTACGATCATCTGCACTTCACGAACTTCACCGAAACGTTTCACCTGCTCCGTAACATGCGTGGCATAGTTCCAATAGCCTGCGTCGATGATCAGCGCGCTCTGCGTTTTCGGTTCGTATACGATCGTGCAGTCGCCCTCGCCGACATTTACGAAAATGAAGCATAGTGCGTTCTCCGGATCTTCCAGCGCTTCCATAACCGCCGGCTCCGCCTTATTCTCCGGTCTCAAAAACGGCAGAAAGCGAAAATCCTTACGCACCAGCGGGAAATACAAAAACAAGATCCCCGCTGTGATCAGACACACCAAAAGAAGGCCTGCCAAAACACGTTTTACAAGCCTCCTTCTCCTGCGTCTCCTGCGAACCCGGTTCTTCAGTTCCTGCTGCTCCCGGAGCCGCTCTATCTCATTCTGTATGTTTTCCGGTTTATTCCCCATCATCCGCCAATATCATTTGTTCCGGATCGAACCCGGCTTCATCCGCCTCACGGTTTTTACGGAATGCATCGCCCGCATCATCGATCATATCCTCATAACCGACGAGGGCCGCAAACGGGGCGAACTGCGCTGCGCGCTGCTGCAGAGACATCTGCGGATGCTTCTTAGAGACCGGATGCTCCAGCTCGTAGAGATCCTCATACGGGTCGCTTTCGGTCTGCTTTGAAACCATATTCATATGTTTATCCGGTTTCTGCTCCATGCTGTCTCCTCCGGCTGGCGCCGTGCTATGCCTTATGTCCGCCGACCTGACGGTTGCGTTCCATCGCGGTCGCGCCTTCTTCCAGGTTCATTCCCTTGATCACCGCATTCTTACCATAGCGGTGTTTGATCGAAAGCATGGCTTCCTGGATCTTGCGTTCCTTCTCCAGTTCCGACCGATGCTTCTCGTCTTCCTCTTCTACTTTCTCCGGATCCTCGAACAGCGACAGTTGCCTGTATTCGTTCGGGTCGGGTGCATTTTCCTCATGCAGGACGTGGTTCGCCACCACATACATCCGACGCACCAAAAGCTCCGGATCGACGATCCTCTCAAAGAGCTCCGTCACCGCCTCCAGTATGATCTTCGTGGACGATGTCCGCTCCTTCAGGTTGATCGAACCGTGCGCGTGCTTCGGCACCGCACGTCCGTAGTAGTCTTGCTTTACCTCGCCCTGATACTTCGTCGCATTCGACGAATTCTTCGCGAGATTCGAGATATCATAGCCCACGCTCAGTACCATCTGGTCAGCGTTCAGCCGCTTCTCGACCATCGAAAGTACGAGGTCGTCCGTCATCTCGCGGATGACCAGGCGCGCCTTCTCGAACGTGTACGGTGTGGGCAAAACCTGCCCGACGCTTAAGCTGCTCTCTGACGGGCGGTAGGATTTGATCAGGTCGATCGTGCAAGGTTCGTATCCCCAGGCGTGATCGATCAGAAGTTCGGCATTGATTCCGAACAGTTTATACAACAGTTCCTCATTATGGAAATCATCAGGCGAACCGATCGAACATTTCGCTACATCGCCCATGGTATACATGCCGTTCTGCTCCAGCCTTTTTGCGATACCGTGACCCACGCGCCAAAAATCGGTGATCGGCCGGTGATGCCACAACAGGCGGCGATAAGAATATTCATCGAGCTCCGCGATGCGCACGCCGTCTGCATCCGCCGGCATATGCTTCGCCACAATATCCATGGCGATCTTACACAGGTACATATTCGTACCGATTCCGGC
>DBXX01000078.1:1063-4336 GCA_002309675.1 Lachnospiraceae bacterium UBA1201 | reverse complement strand
GCTTCGTAAACATCATACAAGAAAACCATGGGAGAAAAATTATATCGTTCATTGACCACGTCCGGTGCCGGAAATATCGCAGTCGGAATCATCATTATCGTAGCCGGTGTAGCAACCGGTGTAGTTGCGATCGTTAACGGAGCGCGGATGCTCATTAACCGCAAAAACATCACATTCTGATAAGTATCATGAAACAGTTATCGAAAAAACAGAAGAGGATCTTCATTCTTCTGTTTTTGCTGTATCTGGCTTTGGTCGTCTATTTGACTTGTTTCGGTGAGCGTATGGCAAATGCTTCGGCGGACTCGCCGCGGTATAACCTGAAACCATTTAAAGAGATCCTGCGCTTCTGGAATAACCGCCACATCGTTGGAAATCGCAGAATGTTCCTGAATATCTTCGGAAATGTGCTTCTGTTCATGCCGCTCGGCGCATTTTTGTGCGCGGTTCCGAAGAAAACGAACATTTTTATCTGCGTCATGATCTCGGCGCTGTTCAGTCTGCTGATCGAAACGCTCCAGTTTTGTTTCAATCTGGGCAGTTTTGATGTGGATGACCTGATCCTGAATACCGCCGGCGGCCTGCTCGGCTATATTCTGTATTGGATCTTTCGGGCATTTATGCATTGGGTCCGGTTCGAGAGCCGAACGAAGACCGGAAACCATAAATAATCATTGAGGGGAGCTTCGCGATCGTGGAGAGCATTCGTATTCCGGACCTGAATCCGGAATTGTTGGAACGGGATATGCTGGCGGACAGCCGGATCTTTGAGTTGCTGAGGGAACTTGAAGGATCCGTACAGCCGGTATATCGTTATTTCCATGCATTGTTTTCCCTTCTCATGCAGGAGGATCCCGCGAAGTTCTATTCGGCATTTTCCGAAGGATACGAGACATCGTTTGCGAATGTGAATGCTCAGCAAAATGCGGAAACAGAACTTCCCGGAGGATGCGAACATGCGCTGCGCCTGCTGATGCGTGAATGTGCGGATTGTCGGACATTTGTGGATGCCCGCACTTTTTCGGACTGCTTGGATAATGCGGATGACTCCGTCTTTGCATTCGGAGCGGACCTCATCTATAAAGAACTGGCTCTGGAAGTATGGAGCTATGTCTGCGAAGTGCTGGAGGGTAGCCCGGATGCTTACGATAAGATCTCAGGGGAGGTGATCCTCGAGAAGATCGCTTCCATGCATCTGGCATATGATCCTGCGTACATAGAACACCGCTACGACAGTGTGTTTAAAGTGACACCCGATATCGATCCGGATACGATCGGTTATCCGTTCATTCTTGACGGAGATAAGCTTTGGAAATCGTTTTGCGAAGATCCCGAATCCTTTTATTGCGGGTTGCCGTTTGATCCGCAGGCGCATGAACATGTGATGCAGAAGATCGCAGAGCACCCGGAGGAGAACCGATACTCGGACGTAATCGCTTATCTGCTGGAAAATGCGTGCGGACAGACGGTCGGCTTTAACGGGAATATTGTAAAGCTTCCGTTCTTCTTAAAAGCATTGTCCGAGATTCGCGAACTGCCGTTTCGGGTATCTTTCTACGCAGTCGAATATCACCCCGCACTCTATGCGCAGGGCTTCGGCGGACTTTATACGAAACTGTCGGAGGACTTTTTAAAGCAGCGCCGCGCGGATGCGCAGTTCCTGCAAAAATATCTGCCTGCGGACCGGATTCGTAAGCAGATCGAGAAAACTGAGAACCGGCGAAAGCAGAGCCTCGAAACTCTGCATATCGTCAAATTATAAACACACGCCCTACGGGGAGGAAAGAGAGGCTGACAAATGGCAAAAGTTGGGATTGTTATGGGAAGTGATTCAGATCTGCCCATCATGAGTAAAGCAGCGGCCATGCTGGAGAAATTCGGGATCGATTACGAGATGACCATCATTTCGGCACATCGTATGCCTGATATTTTCTTTGATTATGCGAAGACTGCGAAGGATAAAGGCTTCCAAGTCATCATCGCGGGTGCAGGCGGCGCAGCTCACCTGCCCGGTATGTGCGCGGCGATCTTTCCGCTTCCGGTCATCGGCGTGCCTATCCACTCGAAAGCATTGTCCGGTGTGGACTCTTTGTATTCCATCGTTTCCATGCCCTCGGGTATCCCGGTAGCAACCGTAGCGATCGACGGCGCGGCAAATGCGGGCATTCTCGCAGCTAAGATGATCGCGATCAGCGATGAAAAAGTCTACGAGAAGATCGTGGCTTATAAGGACGAGCTGAAGGACGGCGTCGTAGCAAAGAAAGAAAAGATCGAGAAGATCGGTTACAAAGCATATATGGAACAGATGTGATACAGGAGACCTTGTTACACATCGGGTAAATCAACAAAATCAATCTACGGAGGATCAATCATGGATTACAAGAAATCAGGAGTTGACATCGAGGCCGGATACAAGTCGGTCGAGCTCATGAAGGAGCACATTAAGAAGACTATGCGTCCGGAAGTACTGGGCGGTATCGGCGGCTTCTCAGGCGCATTCTCCATGGCAAAGGTTAAGGAGATGGAAGATCCGGTTCTTCTGTCCGGAACCGACGGTTGCGGAACGAAGGTGAAGCTTTGCTTCTTGATGGACCAGCATGATACCATCGGTATCGATGCGGTCGCAATGTGCGTAAATGACGTCGCGTGCGCCGGCGGTGAGCCTCTGTTTTTCCTGGATTATATCGCATGCGGAAAGAACTATCCCGAGAAGATCGCGCAGATCGTTAAGGGTGTAGCAGACGGCTGCGTGCAGTCGGATTGTGCTCTGGTCGGCGGCGAGACCGCAGAGCATCCCGGGCTTATGCCGGAGGATGAGTACGATCTGGCCGGTTTTGCCGTAGGCCTGGTAGACCGTAAAGACATGATCACGGGCGATTCGATCCTGCCCGGTGACGTGCTCGTCGGCATTGCTTCCAGCGGTGTTCATTCGAACGGTTTCTCCCTGGTTCGTAAGGTATTCGAGATGACGAAGGAGTCCCTGGATACCTATTACGATGAACTGGGCGCTACTTTGGGTGAGACCTTGATCACACCTACCCGCATCTATGTAAAGGCACTTCGCGCAGTGAAGGAGAGCGGCGTTACCATTAAGGGCTGCAGCCACATCACCGGCGGCGGTTTCTACGAGAATATTCCGCGCATGTTGCCGGATGGCGTTTGCGCAGAGGTTAAGAAGGACAGCTATCCCGTGCTTCCCATCTTCAAGCTCATGCAGAAGAAGGGCGACATCGAAGAGAAGATGATGTACAACACCTTCAACATGGGCCTCGG
>DBXX01000078.1:524-932 GCA_002309675.1 Lachnospiraceae bacterium UBA1201 | reverse complement strand
CGAATAAATCAATCATAAATCTGAACTTATAAGGAGTGCGACCATGTCCGCATCAAAGTTTAAGATCGGCGTTTTGGTGAGCGGCGGCGGAACGAATCTGCAGGCCATCATGGATGCCGTAAAGAACGGAGATATCCCGAATACCGAGATATCGTTCGTGATCAGTAACAATGCAAATGCTTACGCGCTGACCCGCGCGGAAAATGCCGGCATCCCGGCTCGCTGCATTTCCCCGAAGAATTTTACATCACGTCTCGATTTTGAGAACGCGCTTACCGAGGCAGTCGTTTCGTATAACGTAGACCTCGTCGTTGCGGCCGGCTTCCTGGTGATCATTCCGAAGGCTATGATCCGCGCATATAAGGACCGCATCATCAACATCCATCCGTCATTGATCCCGTCGTTCTG
>DBXX01000078.1:0-463 GCA_002309675.1 Lachnospiraceae bacterium UBA1201 | reverse complement strand
AAGGAACGGATACCGGTCCCATCATCTTCCAGAAGGCAGTGGAAGTCTTACAGGACGACACACCGAAGAGCCTGCAGCTTCGCGTGATGGAGCAGGCGGAGTGGGTCATTCTGCCGAAGGCGATCGAGTATATTTCCCGCGGCCTGGTTTCGGTCGATCCCGAAACACGGACCGTGAAGATCAAACAGTGAGAACGGAGGAACGTTAAGATGAAGGTATTGATCGTTGGCGGCGGCGGCCGTGAGCATGCGATCGCGTGGAAGGTAGCGCAGAGTCCGCGCGTAACGAAGTTATATTGTGCACCGGGCAATGCAGGCATCGCGAAGATCGCGACCTGTGTGCCGATCGGCGTGATGGAATTTGATAAGATGGTCGCTTTCGCGAAAGAAGAGCAGATCGATTTCGTGATCGTTGGACCGGACGATCCGCTGGTAGGCGGCATCGTAGATAAGTTCGAAGAGGC
>DBXX01000028.1:13754-26780 GCA_002309675.1 Lachnospiraceae bacterium UBA1201 | reverse complement strand
ATGCGGCCGCCGTACGGCTCCACCGCACGCGCGAGCATATTCGCGCCGTCCGCGTGGTCGCGGCCGTAGGTAAACGGTCCGGGACGTCCCTCGCTGTCAGCCTTCAACAGGAAGCCGCCCAGCTTCGGAACCGCGGTAAACACCTCCGTCATCTTCTTCTGCCACCAGTCGATCACCGCAGGATCGAGCGGGTCAGACTTATCCAGGCCGCCCAGTTCGATCGGAGCGGCAAAATTCAAACTCAGATACAGGGCAATGCCATACTCGCCGAAGATCTCGGAGATCTGACGAACCCTGTCGAAATACCGGTCCGTGATCAAATACGTCGCGGCATTCTTAACATTTACGTTGTTGATCACGACGGCGTTGATGCCGACGGATGCAACGAGGCGCGCATACGCACGCGTGCGGTCATTCACCAGGACCTGATCATCTGCAAAGAAGAACGAATGGCCGGAATAACCGCGCTCGATCGAGCCGTCCATGTTATCCCAGTGGTTCAGCATACGCAGGGGATTTGAAGGGATACAGGTCATCTTAATGCCGGCGAGCGACTTGCCGGTCGCCACCAGACGCAGCAGATGAAAAACGCCATACAACAGGCCGTGCACGTCTGACGCCGTGATCGCCCCGTTTTTGCCGTTTTGTGTAAAATCGATCGAATATGCGTCTTCACTGCCAAAAGCCGGATCTATGGTAAATCTGAGCGTTTCAGAGCCATCCGTTACCTTTTGCGGACGCAGACCTAAAAGTGCTTCCACACCATTTTCAAATTCAGAAATAAGCGCACCAAAACAAGGGGACTCTTTCAACCCCTCATCGAATGGAACCGCATATGAAATTAGGCTGTCGTACAGTCTCTCTTCGCACTGCTGCCTGCTCAGAGAAAGACGCCGATACTTCAGCCACGCTTCGGTATACTCCATGAAGACCTCCCGGTGGCGGTTTTACGATCTGCGAAGGCTCTCACAGGCCGAAAACGCCACTTACCTATTCACTTTGGCTTTATTATACATCGTATTTCAGCAGATTGCTTTTCATTTATTCGCTTGTGTTTCCCAATTATTGCGGTTTTTTTCGCGGAATCTGTCGTGCCTCTCGCAAAATGACAATAAATGATACTCAAATCTTGTCTTTATTTCCGCAAATCCGATTATTGTTCCCTCGATTATTGCTTTACAAATATCGGGAAATGGTGTAAAATCAAGGGTAAGCGAGGCATTTCCCGCCTAAGCGGCGGCGGAGGGATCAGCCTCATTCGTTATTCAATAATTGCTTTTCATGATTTACTGCCGCGATCGCCCTTCGGAAGAGGGCGGGCAGATCCACCTACGGGAGGTTTACAATGATCCAAAATCTAAACGGTATCTTTGAAACGATTAAATACAACAATTCGAACTCGATTCTGCTGTACCGAAACGACATATCGGAGAACTATCCGGTCCATTGGCACACCGGTTTCGAGTACATCATGCCGATCGAAAACGACTACACGGTCATCATTGACCGCGTGGAATATCACCTGAAGCCCTTCGACATGATCTGCATCCCTCCGGGGGAGCTGCACCAGCTGATCGCGCCGAAGACCGGCGTGCGCCTGATCTTGCAGTTCGACTTCGCCATCATCAACAACCTGTGGGATTTCGAGAAGATCATCCGCATTACAAACCGTACGCGTCTTCTCACTCCTGAAACGGCGCCCGACATCCACGAATCCCTGAAGCGCATCATGCTCGAGATCGAGTCGGAGTATTTCTCCGATCCGCCTGTGCCGCTGAAAGCCGCATCGATCTACGCAAAGATCCTCGAAATGAATGTCATCATCGGCCGCAAGTTCATCTATTCGAACACTGGAGATTTTCCGGAAGCGCGCGGCCATAAGCAGATGGAGTACATCTACAAATTCAACATCATCTTCGATTACATTGATAAGAACTTCACGGAGGACATCTCGCTCGAGGATATCGCCCGCGTAGCAGGTTTCAGCAAATTCCACTTCTCGCGTCTGTTTAAGCAGTACACGAACCAGTCGTTCTACGACTACCTGAACCAGCGTAAGGTAAAGGAAGCCGAACGCCTGCTCCTGGATCCGTCCATGACCATCACGGACGTGGCGATCCAGTCCGGCTTCTCGAGCATCTCCACCTTCAACCGCGTCTTCAAAAGCACGAAGAACTGCACCCCCACCGAATTCAAGAACATGTACAACCGCCCCGACGGCGAAAGCTACATCGTGTGAATGTGTCAAGGGGGACGGTTCCTTTTGACACATTTTCATATTGTGTAAGGCTTCTGGCCGGGAATTGTGCGTGATATCCGCCTGTTCCCGGCCAGGTCACTTCACGGTGAAAAAACATTGCCGCGTTGACCGAGATCGGATTTGAGGGGGCCCGCTTCGACAGAGGCCGTTTTCTTGATGAAAACGCCCTCAGCTCGCGCGAAAAGCGATCTCGGAAATCGCTTTTCTCCCCTCATCCGACTCGGCCCTCACGGCGTTTTTCATCCGTTCGCTCCAATGTCCGGTCGCAGGCGGATATCACGCAATCCCGGGGCCAGGAGCCGCCGCAGACTGTGAATGTGTCAAGTGGAACCGTCCTTGTTGCAGGTCACGGACCTGCAACGGTGACACATCCGAGAGGTTGCGCGAGCGGTTTGGAGGGGTATCACAGCAAGGGAGGCCTGTCAAGGCCGAGTCGCCTACGGCGGTGCTACGCAGCCTTGACAGGCCTCCCTTGCTGTGATACGTGGTGGCCAAGGTTGATGTAAGGCGGCTTACGCCGCTTACATCGGCCTTGGGTTACTTCTTTTTTCCCTATACGACGTCGACTCTCTATAGGATGCTTTTTTCTTCGACCCCATCTCGCTCGAACCTCCTATACGACATCGACTCCCTATAGGATGCTTTTTTCTTCGACCCCATCTCGCTCGAACCTCCTATACAACGTCGATTTGCTATAGGAGGTAATTTCCCCTCCTTGGCCGTTGGGACGGCGTGAGCCGGCTTACAACGACCTTGATCACCCTGTATCACAGTAAAAAAACCATGTCAAGGCTGCGAAGCACCGCCGTAGGCGGCCCGGCCTTGACATGGGCTTTTTACTGTGATACCCCTCTTATTCCATCGCTCTCTCACCTTCTCGCTCTGCTCCTATATAGGGCAATGTGTCAGTGGGGACGGTTCCTTTTGACACATTCACAGCCGATCACATAGCTACGAACGGTTCTTCCGCGAGATACGATCTCGACCGAGCATGTGAACGAGCTGTAGAAAAACACCGAGAGTGAGGTGACGGATGAGGGGAGAAAAGCGATTTCCGAGATCGCTTTTCGCGCGAGCTGAGGGCGTTTTCATCAAGAAAACGGCCTCTGTCGAAGCGGGCCCCCTCAAATCCGGCATCGAACGAACGGCATGTTTTTCACAGTGAGTGAACTGACCTGGAGAAATCGTATCTCGCGGAAGTAAAAACCGTTCGTGGCTTGGAATAGGCCCCAAAATGTGTCAAATGGAACCGTCCTTGTTGCAGGTCACAGACCTGCAACGGTGACACATTTAAGGTTGAAGCAGGCGGGCGCCTGTCCGGTGAGCTGCGCGCTGCGGCTGTCGGGCTGGCTGTCGCCGACGAAAAGCTTGTAAGCTCCTTTGTTGAGCACGAGCTGGCCGTCTTTATTATACAGGGCAAATGCTTCCGCTGGGATCTCCATCGTAACGGTCTTACGCTCTCCGGCCGCGATCGGCACCTTCTTGATGCCCTTCAGCTGGCAGTTCGGCGTTGTCTCGTCGCCGTCCAAATACTTCACATATGCCTGCAACGTATAGTTGGTGTCATAATTGCCCGTGTTTTCGATCTCGGCTGTTACCAGGACAGACTCATCCGGCATGATCTCGTTCGTGGAAACCGACGCAGAACACGTCAGTTTCGTATAGGACAGGCCGTAGCCGAACGGGTACAGCGCCTCATTCTTCATATAACGATAGGTGCGTCCCTTCATGTTGTAATCGGTAAATGCGGGCAATTCTTCCGTCGTGCGGTAAAATGTGATGGGCAGTTTGCCTTCCGGGCATGCTTCGCCGAAGAGGATCTTCGCGATCGCCTTACCGCCCTGCGCACCGGGATACCAGCCCTGCAGGATCGCGGGAATGTTTTCGTCCGCATAAGTCACAGCGAGCGCACTGCCGGACAGAAGCACGAGTACGACCGGCTTGCCGGACGCTACGATGAGCTTCAGAACATCTTCCTGGATGCCGGGCAGGTTGAGGTTCGGCTTATCGCCGCTCGCGAATTGATTACCCTGGTCGCCTTCCTCACCCTCAAGGCCTGCATCGAGGCCCATGCACGCAATGATCACGTCACTTTCTTCACATACTGCCTGCACCTCCGCCATACGATCGGGGCCGGCAGCGAGGTTTTGCACCTTCTCCTTACACAAGTGGCAGCCCTCGGAGTAGCGAACACGGATGTCATCGCCCACGTAGTCCTGGATACCTTCAAGGATCGTGATATAACGGGATGCTGTGCCCTCGTAGTTTCCGACCAATGCTTTACGGTTGTCGGCATTCGGGCCGATCACACCGATGGTGCGGATCGCATCCTTTTTAAGCGGAAGTATGTTATTTTCATTCTTCAAAAGAACGACGCACTTCTCAGCCGCCTTCAGGTTCAGCTCACGGTTTGCCTTAGAGTCGACCTGATCATAGCCGATGGAAGCATAAGGAACCTGATCCTCCGGATCGAAAAGTCCGAGTTTCATGCGCGTAGTCAGCAGGCGGGTAACGGCTGTACTTAAGGTCTCCTCCGTCACGAGACCTTCCTTCACGGCCTCCAGAAGGTTCACATAGATATGACCGCAGTTCAGGTCACAGCCGCGGTTCATCGCAAGCGCAACCGACTCGACCGCATTTGCCGTGACCTTATGATGCTCATGGAAGTCGCGGATGGCCCAACAGTCACTGGTAACGTGGCCCTCGAACTTCCATTCGCCGCGCAGAATGTCTACCAGCAAACGCTCACTACCGCAGCACGGCTCCCCGTTGGTACGATTGTAAGCACCCATAACGACTTCAACGTCCGCTTCCTCAACGAGCGTCTTAAACGCCGGAAGGTAGGTCTCGCGCAGATCCTGTTCGCTGCACTCTGCGTTGAAACTGTGGCGAATATCCTCCGGGCCGGAGTGCACCGCGAAATGCTTCGCGCATGCCGCTGCTTTCAGATACTTCTCATCGCGCCCCTGGATACCATGTACGAAACCGGTGCCGAGTCGGGACGAAAGGTACGGGTCCTCTCCCAACGTCTCATGGCCGCGGCCCCACCTGGGATCACGGAAAATGTTGACATTCGGCGACCAGAAGGTAAGCCCTTTATAGATGTCGCGGTCACCATGCTCGCTCTGCATCTTATATTTTCCGCGTCCTTCCGTCGAGATCGTGTCAGCGACCTGCTCTAAGAACGCCTCGTCAAATGTTGCCGCAAGACCGATGGCCTGCGGGAACACTGTAGCAACACCGGCTCTTGCAACGCCGTGCAATGCTTCATTCCAATAGTTGTAAGCCGGGATACCGAGCCGATCGATCGCCGCTGCCCAGTGCAATGTCTGGAACACCTTTTCTTCCAGTGTCATCTGTGCTACCAGTTCTCTCGCCCGTCTCTCAAAAGTGTCATTTGCCACCTTATTTTTCATTTATAAAACCTCCTCTTTTTTGATCCCTGTGCCTTCGAAAGGATCGAATTCCGGCACATTATCGATCATATACTCTATTTTCTCCGCCATTTCAGAACAGTTATATTCTTAGTCAAAAAATGATATATTTTTAAAAAAGAGACCTTCTCTCTTTATCGGAGAGAAGGCCTCCCTGTTAATGCTTTACAGCATTATTGAGTCCTGTATATTACAGGTTGTTAGTCCATTACTTAGACTGAAGTGCATCAAGAGCAGCATTCTGATCAGCGATAACCTGATCCCATGCACCCTTCTTCTGCTCAACAGCTTCTGCAGGTGTAAGAGTCTTACCAGCGATAGCCCAAATGAAACCATCACCAAGTGTGTCACCAAGACCGGATACGAAGGAATCCATACGGTTCTTGATGTTCTTACCTCTCTTCATCATCTGAAGAGTCTCATCAACAGCTCTCTTATCTACATACTGGCTGTAGTAAGCTTCTTTCCAAGCATCGCCATCTTCATAACCCGGAACCGGATCTGTGAACAGGTCGTATGCAAGAGCGATTTCGTTAGCTTCGTCATTGCTGTAAGAAGAAGGAATAAACAGAACGTTTTCCTTATCGTAGCAAAGGATCTCCTGTCCATCCGGGCAAGGGAAGCATACGAAGCCCCACTCATCAGTCAGAGTATTTCTGAACTCAGACTTAGCATATTCCTCGGTTACACGCATAGCAGCTTCACCCTTTGCGAAGCAAGCCTTGAAGTAATCCCATGAGGAATCAGCAGGCTGCGGCTCAGCGTAGTTCTGCCACATGTCGTTAGCCCATGTAAGAGCATCCAGGAACTTCTGGCTGGTCATCTCGTTTACGAAATGTCCGTCCTTATCCTTAGATACGAACTGTGCACCTGAAGAGTAGATAGCGATTGCGAAGTAGTCACTGTTGAAGTTAACCATACCCCAAGTATCGATCTCACCGTCGCCGTCCTTATCTCTTGTACAAGCCTTCAGAACTTCTTCGAACTTAGACCATGTCCACTTGCCTTCCTTCTGGAAATCATAGAGATCGTCAGCGCCGTAACCAGCTTCCTGAAGGAGTCTCTTGTTGAAGAAGATACCGCCACGAGGCTCGTGGTCTACTGCCATACCATAAACATGACCAGCGAATGTAACTGCTTCGAGAACACCCTGGTTCCACTTCTCTTCCTTGAAATCAAGATAGCTAAGAGTATCAAGCGGAGCGAACATCTTGTTGTTCATAAGACCTGCTACCCAACCTGCATCCAATACGCAGATCTGGCCGATAGGCTCGCCTGCTGTAATGGAAGAAGAAAGCTGAGTGGTGTAGCTCTCGCCCCAACCACCGATGTTATCGGTGTGGATCTTGAAGTTCAATCCAGTCTGGATATCATCACGATAAGCATAAAGATCTTCCTCGTACTGGTTAGCCGGCTCACCGGGTTCGGTCTCCCACCAGTTAACGATTCTTACGTCACGGCCCTTAAGGTCAACGCCAGCTTCCTTATACTTCTCAAGCTTAGACTTGGGAGCAGGAGCTTCTGTTGTTTTAGCTTCGGTGGGCTTGTCATCAGCCTTTGTGGTGTCAGCAGGCTTGCTGTCAGCTGCAGTTGTGTTCTGCGCCTGCGTCTCCTTAGCTGCGGTGGTCTCTTTGCTATCGGAGGAACATCCTGCAAGTGCAGTCAGAACCATAGCCGATGACAAAGCGAGTGCTGTTGCTTTTTGAAACTTTCTCATAGTTTACCTCCTAATATTTATTGCTTAACCCCTAATGGGATGTTGCACAAAATAAAATGTGTTACCTCTTACATCTTAATACCGGTCTGGCTCAAGCTTTCTACAAAGCCTTTCTGAGCGAACAGGTACAGAATAAGCAGAGGTGCGATGGTGATCAACATACCGGTCGCAGTCATCATCTGACCGTAAGCAGTCGTAGCCGGTGTGTTGGTACGAACATCCATCAATTTCTCCGGGATACTTCCCAGGTTATCGGTAAGAAGTGTGATCTTACGGAAGAACAAAGTGCTGTAGAAGTTATCCGTCCACTGCCATACCAGGGAGAACAGGAAAACGGATGTAAGCATCGGTCTTGCATCGGGAAGCATAATCTGGATAAATGTACGGATCTTACCGCAACCGTCTACGTAAGCAGCTTCCTCAAGTTCCTTCGGAACTCCGCGGAAGTACTGACGAAGCATGAAGATGTAAAGGCCGCTACGAAGTGCCATACCGGTTGCCGCAAGCATGAAGTAAGCGACACCGTTACCGATCAGGCTGACCTGAGTGATGCTCTTTCCGGTGATCATCTTGAAGATGCCGAAGAAATCAACGAAATCAAAGAACTGGAAGTGCAGATACAATGAGCTCATGATGGTCTGCGGCGGAACGATGATGGTAAGCATAACACACGCAAAGAGGACATTCCTAAACGGGAACTTATATCTTGCGAAACCATAACCGATCATCGTGCAAGAGATGATCTGCAGTAACGAGGAGAGCAGTGATACCCACAATGTATTGATCAATGCGGTTTGATACTTGATCAGGCCGGCAACCTTCGTGTAATTCGCCGTCGTAAAATGACGGGGAATCGATATGATGGTTGAGTCGTACAGATCCCGCTCTTCCATGAAGCTGACAGAGAGTTTGTTAAGAAGTGGCTGAACGATCAGGAAGCAAAGTCCGAATAACAGCACAGCTCGGAATATGCTGATGGACCATTTACGGATGCTCTTGCGGAGCAGATAACCATGTGATAACCGGTTTCTCTCCCAATAGGACATCTGTGTTCCTAATTTGATTTGTTTCTCTTTACTCATAATAGTATACCCACTTTGATATGATAAATGTTACCAGGCCGACGATGACAGCGATACATGCAAAATATAACCATGCCATAGAGGATGTCAGGCCATAATCCATTTTCTGAAGCATCGTTGCTTTAACCTGAGACATGACGACGTTGTCCGAGCGCGTACAAAAGTCGATGATCGAGTAAACTACATTTACAATGATTAATGAGCTTGTCATAGGGAAGGTGATCTTCCAAAAGCTCTCCCATCCGGTACAACCTTCCATTTTGGAAGCTTCGTACATGCTGGCCGGAATGGTCTGCAGTCCGGAAAGGAAGATAATGATCTGAATACCGGATGCGATCGCGATATCGTAAACACTGTTAACGAGATCGAAGATGGTCTGCATCAAATCACTCATCTGACTGTTACCGGATGCAAGAATGTCTTCCAAAACACCGGTTACACGAGAAGCAGCATTGTTAGACTCTTTAATGAGAGTTGAAATGCCATTCAAAAGGGAGTTGTTTGTATCCAGGTTCAACAGGATACCGGAAGAAAGAATAACCGGTAAGAAGAACACCGCTCTTACAAATGCTCTACCCTTAAATTCCTGATTTAACAGGAACGCTACGAAATAACTGAAGATCAAGACCGCAATGATCTGCAATCCCATGTTACCAAGAGACTCTAAAAGCTGACGCTTATATATCGGGTCTGCATTCAAGATATAATCGAAGTTCTTTAATCCGACCCACTCTTTGACATAACTGTGGTTCGGGATATCGATCGTTACATTACTGAATGCCATCTGTAACGTCTCGAACATCGGAACCAGCATAAATGCGATGAAACCAATCGTAAATGGAAGCGTCCAGAGGATACCCGCGATCGCGTTACGCTTTGCCATGGTACTTCCGCGCCGTTTTGCCTTTGGCACGTTCACAACCTGAGTGATCTCAGGCGTAGCATTGTTTTCCGCCATCTTTAGTTACCTCCTTTCGTTACTTTGAAGCTGTTCGCAGGAACTGTGATACCGTCAACCGTCTCGTTATATGAATGATAGTTTACGTATACACGGGTTCCGTCTTCATACTCAATGTAATTTACGCCTTCCTTAACGATCTTATGATCTACGATATACTGATTATATGTAGAACCGAGTTCGATCTGGAACTTACGATACAGCTCAGCTGCTTCCTTCTTCCACTTGCTGTAATCCGCTCCGTAATACTTCGTAAAATACGTTTCCTGAAGCGTTACCGTGGACTCGTCCATGAATACGAAATAAAGGCCGCATCCATTCTCGATGGAAGCAAGGAGATTATTGGAATAATCCGAAGCAAGGTTGATCGCCTTACCCATGATCTGCTTGGTGCCATGGAATACCATTCCGTAGAAAGGTATCTGGTGATCCAAAATACTCATATTCTGGCTCTGAACCGGAATATTAACTAAAACATTTGCATATACGGAAGGCATGAAGTTACCGCCGTCAACCAGGACTTTCGAACCACCGTCAACCAGTTCCTTGATCTTTTCGGCCTGCATATTCAGCGTCGCATGACGAGATACCGGATGCTTAACGTTGTAATCCGCACCCAACTTGTTACCTACACTTCCGAAGGAGTAATTTTCGGTACCGATCTTGCCGGCATACTCACGGATGTTCTCCATCATCTCCACGGTAACAGAGGGTCTAGCAAGCCAGTAATAATCTCTATCTTTCATCTGGCCGAACCATACCGGCGAGAAATCATATAGCTTAACATACTCACGGTTTACAAGTTTAGCGGTATCGCTGTTCCTGCTGTATCCGTCGAACATCTTATTTCCGTAAACGAACTGAACTTCACCATCCAGATAGATGTCAAAGCCCTTCTCCTGGGCAGTGGATACAACCTTCTTCAGGCTACTCTTTCCGCCCAGTGCGCCGATCAGCCGAATCTCTGTCGCAGCGGAGTTCAAAACACCTCCGTTGAACCATCCGAGATAACGCACATTAATGTCTTTCCACTTATTCTCATCTGCCATATCTGCGATAAGTGCAGCGGCTTCTTTATAAGTGGTCAAAGCCTGAGGAGTATTGGTAGGAATACCTGCGATCTGCTTCAGAATCTCGATGGATCCGAGAATGTCGACCGTCATAGGTACAGTCGAGTCCTCAAGTTTCTTCATGTACTCAGGATACTTCTCCTGCAGGTAACCACGATAGGTCTTCGCCATATCAACATAACCATCATTATCGCAAAAGATATAACGCTGACGAAGCACTTCATCCTGAGGAAGCTGTTCCTCGTACATAAACATGTTACCGCTTACCTTACCCTGTACATCGAGTTTCTCACTATGACAGATCTGGTAACTCGAGCATACATAGTTTCTGGTGTTGGTAATACGGCCTGCAATATCAGCTTCGATCGCTGCATAAGCAGCGCCCTCTTCTAATGCGCAGATGAACGAACTTCCGTTATTGCTGATGCCGAACACCGGCAGATGACACTGGTTATCGTTTACGACGGAAGTACGAGTCTGTGCAACGTCCCAACCATACATATTGGAATAATACAGGATCTGCTGTGTCTTGTTGTTGTTGAAATCGATCAACGAACCCGGACCATCCGGAACGAACAGATAACCTTCATCCTTCGAAGAACCGCATCCGAAATAAGGAAGGATCTTCAAACGTGTGATCGGGTTATCCAACGGATAGCGAAGTCCATCCATCGGAACTTCTGCTACAAGTGTGTCGCCATCGAGCGTGTACTTAATAGTTACATTGAAGACAGGCTTATCGCCGCTGTCAACGGAGATGTTATACTCTGCAGCCTGCTCTCTGTATTTTTCCTCGGTAAATCCAAGTTCCTTGAGCAAGTCTTCAACTTCCTGCAGCATATAATTCGGCTGACCTTCACGAAGGATATAAAGCTTCTCTTCTGCCAGTTTCGGATATTTCGCCAAAAGCTCTTCTTTGTTGTCATTTTTCTGCAGTTTATTGATATCGTAGAGACGATATATATTCTTAACCGCACGCTTATCCTTCGCAGAAAGCTGGTCTAAATACACATTCATCTCTTCCTCGTTTGCTACAACAGGGATAAAGAATGTTTTTGCCAGCTCACCGATCGTATAATGAACGGTAATCGAATTACTATCGTGTTCAATCTCATAGTAGTGATTATCAACACTGTGCTTCTGCGTATTGTAAGGCTTTGTGTCACCCTGAATGGAACTGAACTCCATTACTACCATAGATGCCATGGTCTTTTTGAAGTCCGCGGTAGCTACAGGATCACTGTCCGGATCAACGGCACATGAATGCCATGTTTTGCCTGTGCTTTTATCTAAGATATCAAACGCAGTTGTGGCCGGATCGAATGTCATTTCCAGATATTCATTGGAGATCACGATCGGCTCTTCTTTCTCGCCTTCACCCGGGCCAATATGTTCATACATAATACGCTCAAGCTCCGGTTTGCTGTTCTCACAAGCCGTGACTCCAAACATCATCGTCGCGGAAAGCAACAACACACCCGCGGTCTTGATGAATTTTTTCATTGGATCAAGTCCTCCTTTCTCACAATCTACGTCTTTAATAGAACCGGAACTGAATTTCCTGATATACGGAAACAAAGTACGCGATACCATCACTGATCAAGCTGAAGAATACAACCAGGATGAATACGATAACTGCCATTCCGATGATCGTCAGGATACTGGAGAAAACCGTTTTGGACAATGAATAGTCGTGGATCATCATCATTGCGGCTAAAACCAGAGCAACAAACCAAATCATTCCCAGTGTATCGAAGAAAGTATAGAACGTGATCTCTTCGATCGTGAGGAAGTTACTGAGGATCATGATCGGATATCCGATAATGATCATAGGAGTCAGCGCATAAGCGGTACCCATGTATACTTCCTTCAGTCGTCCTTTACCATCCATGAGAGTGGTGAAGCCCCAGTTGGATACACACCACAGAAGGATGGGCGCGATTACAGACGCGATCTCGACCCACATATTGATTCGGTTCAAATTGATGTTTTTTACCAGGAAACTGGTGAACTGCAACTTCAGGATGTTCAGCACAAGAAACAGGAAAACCAAAAAGTTTGCTGCGCCTACAGATCCTCTCTTTTCATGAGTCAGATCCCAGAAGCCGTCAAAAGGATGAAAGATAACATATAAGGAATACTTAAGCGTTTTGCCGAAATGACTCAGCCATTCTTTGCTGATAAACGACGAAAGCTTGATTTTCTTTAATCGCATTCTCTAACCTCCTTTTGAATTTTACGTACTTTCTTGATCAGCCAAACACCGATCAAAAGAACGATCAATGCCTTAACAAAATCACCGATATGATCTTCGATCTGCTCTTTGCGGTACTGCTCAAATGCCTTCGAGTAGTTTCTCCGGTCACGCTTCGCCTTGAAATATTCCATAGCCTCGGAGTATTTATCCTGACGAAGAAGTGCACGACCTACACCGATGTAAGCCAGATCGTAGTTACCGTTCAAACGAAGTACATCGTTCCAATACTCAGCGGACTTATCGTAATC
>DBXX01000028.1:5115-13719 GCA_002309675.1 Lachnospiraceae bacterium UBA1201 | reverse complement strand
AGTTCAAATACCGTGATGTTGGAATACTGACCATCAAGTACAAATATGTTGTTGTCCATACGATCGATCGCTACCGGCTTACGGAAATATCCGAGACGGTTACCGATGCCGCCGAACGCATACAGCAGGTTACCCTGGAAGTCATATGCAAAGACACGGCCACGGGTCTGGTCGATACAGCAGTAGGAGTTGTTATCGAAAGTAACAACATCGTAAAATCTGGAAGGACCATTGTAACCGCCGGCATTGTCCCATTTCAGATCACCGCAAGGCGGGTTGTTACCGTTACGAACCAGAATATCCGAACCTGTACTATTCAAACGGCGAACAGGATTTGAAGTAAGGTAGTCGTTATCATCATAAACGGACATCGTTACGTACATAAATCCTTCACTGTCGAGAGCAATGTTATTATACTCAGTAGGTACGAACTTAGGCTGTGCTTCGATCTGCTTCTCTGTCATAAAGAAACGCCAGATGTAGTCAACCATATTAAATTTTACGGGGCTAGCACCGACATACTGTGTAAATTTACCGCTCGTATCAAACTCCAGCAGACCTTTATTGATCTTCTCGGCCTGTACATAGATACGGCCCGCCGTATCCATGATAACCTTCTGCGGCTGGAAAACTCTGGCATCTGTCGGATCGTTAAACGGTGTTACGTCAGGTGTTGTCATCATCTTAACCAGATTACAGTTTTTGTCGACATGCAGAACACGTTCGTTACCATAGTCGGAGATGATCATGTCAAAGTCTTTTGTAACGTAGATATCGTACGGTTTGTTCAAAGTCAGGCTTTCGCCTTCTTTATCTTTAAACTCTTTGATCTCGCGAACGCCCTTGTATTCCTTACCGTCGAAAGCGATCTCAACGATACGGTTGTTACCGGTATCGCAAACGAAGATGTGGTTTTCGCGAATGAACTGGCCTTGCGGCTCCGAGAAGTTCTTCGCTGTCACCTTACCATCTGCGTCTTCAAACTCAAACATATCACCGCTGATTTGCTTGGTTGCTCGATATGCATCCGGGGAGTTTTGTACATCGCCCCAGATATCATATGTGTAACTGTAGGTCGTGGATGCATCATCTGCATATACTGTGTCAGTCGGGAACGAAAAGATACCGCTCACCGCGATCGCAGTAGCTGCGAGAAGAGAACCAAATTTCTTTATTTTTCTCATTCTCTGCACCCCCTTTAGTCTTTAATACCGGAACTTGCCATTGTTTCGATGATGTTACTCTGTGTCAAAATGAAGGCAAGGATCGGAACGAGCATCATTATTACTGTTGCAGCATTACCTGCACCCTGTCTGGCAACACCGCCGGCCGTGATCTGACCGAGTGCGGCAGGAAGACCTTTCAGTTCCTCGGCGTAGATGAATGCGCCGCCGCCGTTATTCCAAAGTGCCTGAATGGAGAAGATCATAGCTGTCAGCCATGCCGGACGAATGATCGGCATAACGATACGCCAGTAGATGCGCCACTCTTTCGCACCGTCGATCTTCGCTGCTTCGATCAATGTATCCGGAACGGTATCCATGAACTGCTTAATAAGGAAGAAGCCGATGGAAGAGCCCCAAGCCGGGATGATGATCGCAAGAGGCGTATCGATCATGTGAAGCTTACTGAGGATAATGAAGTTCGGGATGGCAGTTACGTATGTAGAGAACATAAGGGTCGTAACAACCAGGTTGAACAGAAATCTGCTTCCGGGGAAGCGGTACTTAGACAATGCATATGCGCCCATGGAGGCGAACAGGATATGTCCGACTGTACCTAAAAGTGTCATAAATACCGTATTGAAGATGTATCTGGAAAACGGTACCCAGGACTGACCCATCAAAAGGAACAGGTCAGAGAAGTTATCCATCGTAGGGTTCTGTACGAACAACTTCGGCGGATACATGAAGATCTCATTCAACGGTTTCAATGAGTTGTTGATCGCATAGATCAACGGAAATACGAAGAATGCACCGAAGAGGATCAGGACGAAGTATACGAATATATCGCCGCCGATGGAACGGTTGGGCTTACGCCCTTCACGAATTCGTCCCTTTCTGACTTTTGTTTTAGCAGTAGCCATAATTCACGATCCTCCTTCCTACTGTCCGACTCTGCGGAGCAGAGACTGTACAGCTTTATTACATAAGAACATCGACAGGAACAGGATCGTAGCGATCGCGGATGCATAACCCATCTCAAATCGAAGTGTACCATAGTCCACCAGGTGGTTAACCGCGGTATGTACAGCGTAGTCGGTACTGGGCATACCACAGAGCTGCTGGGTAACATCGCCGACACCGAAGGACTGTGTGATCGCCATAACGGCACCGAACATCAACATGCCCTTCATGTTCGGAAGAGTGATGAACCAAAGCTCCTGCCAACGGTTTTTGATACCGTCAACATAACCTGCTTCGTACTGAGCTGCATCGACTGTATTCAGACCTGCAACGAATGAGAGGAAGCCGGCACCGAGGGACATCCAAAGTACTACAATGATGACTACAGGCATCATGTAACGGGTATCGGTAAGCCAAAGTACCGGACCGCTCATGATACCGGTCTCAACCAGTATGGCATTCAAGTAACCCTTGCTATCGCCACTGAAGATGAGGGACCAGATGATGAATGCACCACCGGCGATCGAAGGCGCGTAGAATACCAAAACGGCGATCGCGCGAACATATCTCGGGAGCTCATGGATGAACCATGCAAACATGAAGGATGCAAGGTATCCGACAGGTCCCGTGATAACTGCAAGCAGGAAAGTATTCTTAACTGCAGTCAAGAAAATATCATCCGCAAGCAGCAAGTTGATGTAGTTGGTCAATCCGTGGAAACGAGGAGCTTCGAATACGTTATAGTATGTGAAACTCAGAACCAAGGATACAACGACCGGCGCTACGGTAAATAATGTGAATACCGTGAAATAAGGAAGCAGGAAGAGATACAATGTTTTGTGTTTCTTGGCATCTTTCACTGTCCATTTCAGCTGATTTAACTTCTTTTTCTTATAGCCAGCGAAACTCATTTATTTACCTCCTTCTCTTCCGGTATCAAGTCCGAATTCTTTACGTTTCTTCGCGATCTCATCATTGATATCACGAGTATAATCAAGCAATGTCTCACGTGCGTCATCATTTCTGTTTACAACCGCACGAACGGCATTGGTGATGTGACGGGATGTGTAATATCCGCCGGGTACTTCAGGGTTACACTTAACCCACTTCCACTGAGCCATGAGGGTATCACGGTCTTCGCTCTTCCATCCGAGCTTAGGGAATGCGGTCTTGTTTGCCGTCGCATAACGAGCGGCATCACCCATAACTGCCTCGAGTTCACGACCGAAGCGCACCTGCGTATCGGGATCTGCCCACCATTTCAGGAACTTCCATGCCCTGTCGGGATCCTTAACGCTGGAAAGCATCATAGAGCACTGTCCCCAACAACCGGTCGAGTGGTCGATCGTATCGTTCTCCTGACGGGTACCGGGTACCAGTCCGAACTTCCACAGGCCACGGATCTCGGGTGCGAATACCGCCAACGTGTTGTATGTATTGTAGTCTGCCATACCGAGCGGGATCTCACCGGAACGGAAACGGTTCGCGAAGTCGTAGCTTCTCGGTGTCTTATAGTGAGTGAAGAACTTGGTGTACATTTCAAATGCTTCAACCGCCTTCTGCTCATCCAAAAGAACTTTCGTATGCTTATCATCATACAGAACGCCGCCGTGCTGATACAGCATAGCGAAGAACGAAGAAAGGTCGGGGTTCATCACGCCGCCGATCATACGCTCAACGGACGGGATCGCTACGTTTAGGTTCTTACTCTGGATCGCAGGGAGCATAGCGATGAGCTCGTCCCAGGTTTCCGGAGCTTTCAGTTTGAGTTCTTCCATAACGTCTGTACGGTAGAACATAACGTTATAGTACTGTGTCTCGGGGATCGCGTACAATCCGGGATGGATGGTTCCATCTTCATCTTCCGTATCATATCTATAAGGAAGAAGTGCACTCTCGTAATAGTGCTGCGTTACTTCCTCGAGATCCGGGAAGTTCGCCAGGTTGTATGCCGCGCCACGGATCGCGTAGTTGACGGGATCGCCCTGTCCGGTGGTAAGAACGATATCCGGACCATTACCTGCAACTACCGCAGGCATCAAAGCCGCAGCGGTAACGAGTTTCAGGTTAACGGCTATATGAGTATTCGGTGTGAAGTCTTCATCGATCAGGCTCTTCAGAACCTGGCTCTGGTCACGACCGGTCAGAATCCATACATTGATGGGATCTTCGTTTTTATCGTAGGTATTACCAAGTGAGTTATAGTCGATGGTGAAGGAAGCTGCAAAGCTGCGGAGCTCATGCATAGCGCTCGAAATGAAGCTGCTCTTAACCTTCGGGAGTTCAGCATTTACCGGAGTGATGTAGATCGCATCGACATCGAGCTGCTGCTCGGAGAGTGTCAGGATATCGGTACCGAGCTGAGCTACGCTCTCCTTGAAGCCTGCCAGGCCCTTCGTGATACGGGACGGCTTCTTCGCGAAACGCTCCAGGGTGATCGCGAGGTTCTCGGTAGAAGCAACCTGGGTTCCTTTTTCGCCGGAATACTTAACCAGATCATCAACGGTCTTGTAAAGGATCTTGTACTCAAGTTCCATGTCCTTGATCACTTCAGGGAACTCTTTTGCGATGCCGTAGTCACGATAAACGTCAGGCTCGGTACCGGTGAGTACGATGATCTTACGATAGTCTTGGTTCATGCGGGCTACGCTCGAATCCATGCTCTTAAGGATCTCGCCGAGTTCGCCGAGTGTTACCTCGAGGCGGATGGTGTGCTTACCCTTTGTAAGAGCAAACTTATAAGGGTTGCCATCTGCGTCGGCGATGGTCTTCATGGTCCAGTCAGAGGAGTACGGGAAAGCAACAACAGATGCCTCTTCGAAAGGTACCTCTCCATCGATCATGACTTTACGGTTGGATACGTAACCACGGTTATAGTACTGACGACCCTTGATCGTGATCTCGTAGTAGCCATCCTGAGGCACTTCGAATTCCCATTCGATCCAGTCGCCTGCTACACGCCACTGCGTGCCGCCGATCATGTTGAATACGGTCTTGGTAATGCTATATGGCTCCGTGTTCGGAGACGCGTGATCATATGTACGATACAGAGAAGGAGTGGAACGATACTGTGCGTCCTCGCCCTGGATCACAGGGATCTCACCGGAAGGTGAATCCGTGAACTTGGATGAAGGATTCTCAGCAAGGTATTCCTGGTATGTGGGAGTCTTCTCCAACGGGCGAAGTTCGAACTTGCGGATAGCCATCGTTTCATTCGTGGCTTTAATGCGGATCTTGTTCTCACCCTTTGTGAAGTAGAACTCATAAGGATTTGTTTCATAGCCCTGATAGTCATGAAGGCTGATGCTCTCCCAACGAGGAGCCTCGGTCTGAACCGGGCGGATCTCGTTGCCGCGGTTATCGGTCTTCACCTCATCGCGGTCTTTCCAGATACGGGTAAATGTGAAAGCGTCACATCCGCGGAACGGAAGTTCATACTGGCCCGTCTCTGTGTTGTAGATATACAGAGCACGCTCGGGGTCAACACCACGGGTCTCGTACTTGCCCTTGTCTTCTTCACGGGCGCCGAGAGGGAAGTACTCCACATAAATGGTGTAAAAGCCTTCTTCGGGCACGTCAATAGCGAGGTCGAACGAGCCTCCGTCTTTCGACACCAGAGACTTGTAACCATCGATCGTGTCGAGCACGGCGCCATCGTCGCTCTCGAACTTCGTTAAGTCGACGCTGACAACAGAAGTGCCGGCCTTCTTACCCGCAAGTTTGTATTTGTAGATAGAGTAAGTGTCCGTGCGCGTTGTCGTGTTTTCCGCCGCTTCTTTCGCAGCTTCTGCGCTCAGTCTCGCAATTTCAGCCTCAACGTCCAGACCCGCATACTTTTTTTCGTAGTTGGGAATGCTCTTCGGCCATGCCAAATAGACGATGACTGCAATAATCACCACGCCGACGATCGCCCATTTGATCAACTGCTTTTGCTTTCTGTTTCTCATAAAAAGCTCCTCTCTGTATATCATTTCAATGGAAAAGAGTACTTTGACTTTTGTAAACATACCGTGCAAAGAATCCGGCGCGAGAAGGCGCCGCCACGTAGATTCCGTCATGCATACAAAAACCCGCCTATAGCCTTTGTGCTAACCGCACAAAAATCAGGCGATACTCTCCACATATTTATGTAATAATTCTACAACAAACCCACTTTATCCGCATTACTAATATTGCGTGCTTCTGCCCAAATATTGCTTAGCATCTCCTTTAGAAATAAGAGGTTTTTCTTATTTTCGTGAAGAAAACTCATATTTTCGACTTGGTTTTCCCCGATAGCCCGCATTTTCCCGTTCTTGTTGGGCAATATACACAAAAAGAGAAGACTTATTCTCGATCTTTTTTGTAATAATCCTATGGATTTAGGGGGAAATCCAATTCGTTTGTAATTAGTATAGCATTCCTTGCATCCAAAATCAAGTGTTTCTAACAACTTTACTGAAATAATCGGCTGCAATTTGTGTAAATTGCCTAATAAAGCGGTGATAACCCGTGTTGTTTGTCATCCCTCCCGCGTTCATTCAAGGATATAATTGCAAAAACCGGCGCCGGGGTTTCCCCCGGTACCGGTTTTTCGGATCATTCCCGGGATCTTACATCCCGGATAAATATGTAGGATCACTTGCGTGAGCTGGCGCTCATCTCAAGTAATTTCTCCTTCATCTGGTTCTCGATCTTACGAAGCTCGATCTCCGCCGCAGCACGCTTCTCGCGTCCCTCGTTCTGAATGCGCATAACCTCATCCAGCGTATCGATCAGGGACTGGTTCGTGTGCTGCAATGTCTCGATCTCAACGATACCGCGCTCGGATTCCTTAGCGGTCTCGATGGAGGACATTTTCAACATGTCTGCGTTCTTCTTAAGCAACGCATTGGTCATATCCGTAACTTCGCCCTGCGCCTTCGCAGCTTCCATAGAATGGCTCATGCCGAGCGCCAGGACCATCTGGCTCTTCCAAAGCGGGATCGTATTTACCAGTGTAGACTGGATCTTCTCGCTCATTACGGTATCGTTGCTCTGCACGAGACGGATCTGCGGTCCCATCTGAATGGAGATCACACGGGTCAGTTCCAGATCGTAGAGTTTCTTCTCAAAACGGTTGATCAGCGCCGCGTAGTCATTTGCCGCCTGGGCATCCTCCGGAAGCCCGGTCTTCTTCGCCTTCTCGTTGAGTTCAACGAGTTCTTCGTTCTTCGCACGCTCGAGGCGCTTCTTGCCGGCCAGAATGTACATGGTCAGTTCCTTATAGTACGTCTGGTTCGTAGCGTACATGTTATCCAGCATCGCAACGTCGCGAAGCAAGGTCACCTGATGCTTCTCAAGGGAATCGGCAACCTTATTAACGTTCGTCTCGGCCTTCGCATATTTTGCCTTCATGGCCTCGATCTTATTTGCGCTCTTCTTAAACCATGCGCGGATACCCTTCTCGTTCTCCTTAACGTCGAACGATTTCAGCTCGGTAACCAGGTTTGACAGCATGCCGCCGACCTCACCGAGATCCTTCGTGCGCACATTATTCAATGCTGCCTCGGAGAAATCCGCTACTTTCTTCTGCGCACCCGCACCGTACTGCATGATGGAGTTCGTATCCTTCAGATCGATCTGCTTCGAGAACTGTTCCACCTGCTTAAGCTCCTGTTCGGACAGAACGGAAGCCGTCATATCTTCGACCTCTTCCTCCTGCTTCTGTGCATCCGTCACTAATACCGGCTTCGTTTCCGGCTGGGCGAACGGGGTCAATGTAAGGCTGGGAGCTTCGGGCGCATCCGCCACGATCGTCTCGATCACCTGCTCTGTTGCTTCCTTAACCTGCTCCTGAGGCATCATGTTTTCATCCATATCTTCTCCTATCCGCACGGTCACCACCATGCAATTTCAAATTCTATTTTCTCGGAATTACTTCGAATTCCTTCTCCTTAAGTCCTTCCTGCGCGAACAGTGCATTCAGCACCGAAATATCGGCCGACGCTTCCACCGCCGCATCCTTAAACAGGTCGTTCAAAAGGTTCTCGAACGCGACATTGATCATGTCGAGCGTATCTTCGATATCTTTCTTCGTGCGGGTGATGCTATCACCCTCCAGCTTCTGATCTTCAAACTCACGGTACGTGTGCACCAGTTTCAAAGTCGTCGGCATGTAGTACTCCATAAACTTTCGGATCTCCGGAAGTTTCTCGGGATGATCTTCGACTACGCGGAAGATACGTTTGCACACATCCTCCAGGTTGTCCAGTTTCTTCGTAACGATTTCACCCGGGATCGCATCGTTTTCATTGCGCAGTTGCAACATGTAGTTGCGCCCCTGCTCCAAAGCCTTTTCGAGTTCCGGCGAGCGGGCCGGCTTCGCTTCCGCCCCATTCGGCGCGGGCAATGCGCCTGCCGTCTGCGACTGCTGTTGCTGCTGCGGAGTCATCAGACCATACGCCTGCATGTATTTCTCGTAACCCTCGTTTGAAAGGAAGATCACCTGGTCGCCCGG
>DBXX01000028.1:929-5059 GCA_002309675.1 Lachnospiraceae bacterium UBA1201 | reverse complement strand
GGCTCGATGCCCATCGCCGCCGACATCTCGAGGACCGAGACCTGCGGCTGTGTCGCATAGCGTTTTATATACTCGCGAAAACGCGCGTATTGCTTTTTCTTTTTTCTGGAACGATGGAAGAGGAAAACAAACAGTCCGAAGATACCTAAGGCAAACAGCAGACCGAAAACACCTCCGATTGAAAAATGCGATTGCTCAGCGAATCCATATTCGTTCCAAACCACATCCGTGTCCATAAGTTCACCGACCATACCGAGTGAAAACAGGCCGGTAATGATCATGAATACCAAAAACGTTACGCCGCGTGCATTATTCTCTTCCTCGCCGGGAAATGCTTCCGCCTTTTTCGTCACGCTTACACGCACCGGTGCGGGTCGGCTGGTCCGCATGTATGCAGGATATCTCGGATCGTTGATGTGCGTATTCGTCTCCACCAGCGGATACTGTCCGCCACCTGCTCCGCCTGCCCCGCCGAACGCTCCGCGTCCGCGCTGTCCGGGCTGTCCTGCTCGGGCGCCCTGCTGCATCTGCTGGCGCTGTTGAACAGGCTGCATGAAATTCTGCTGTACATTCTGTCCCTGCATGGGAACCATACGTCCCTGCTGCACCGCCTGCGCCTGATTTATGTAGGCTTGCTGTCCGGTCGGAACCTGTCCCTGCGGTTGCTGTCCCCCGACAGGCTGACCCTGCTGCGGCTGATACTGCACCGACGGAACGCTTCCCGGCTGATAATACACCTCCGGATACTTCGGAGCCGCATCAAACTGCGTCCGCACCTGCTGCGCTGCCTGCGCGACCGAATTCTGCTGGTTCGGCGTGACCGGACGGCCATGCCCCTGTGAACTCCGGCGGACCTGCGTGTTTTGCTGTTGATTTGTATTAGGAGTCGATCCGATTATCTGGCCGACCATATTATTAATGCTGTTAACCGCCTGCTCTACAGAGCGACGTATTGTGTCGCCCAAGTCATTCGGATTATTCATGTCAGCCATGATAAACTCACCACCTTTGGTTTAAAACAAACTATCTACGGCCGCTTCAAAGCGAATCGACCACACAATGTGATTTTACCATATTTCCCGCCCCATTTCAACGGATAATTTGCTCGATTTCCTTACGGAATTCTTTCAATCTCTTCCTTCGTCACCGGTCCGTTGTTTTTTATATATGCTGCAAGCATATCATAGGAAAACTTCTTTCCCCACGAGATCAGTCCGTGTTTCGCGGCGCGGTCACGCGAGTAACGGTCCCACGGGACGGCCGTCATCCCCGAAAACAGTTCGATCCCGGGATCATATGTAAAATGCGTCACGATATAGTCCATACGATAGTCATCGAGCGTAAGTTCGCCCGTCTCCGGATCGATGCGCAGGCGCAGTTTTGCTATGCCGCCGAGCATCTTCGCCGCCGTGTCCTGGAGGGAAATGAAATTCCCCAGGGAGTAGAAAACCAGCGTTCTGTGCCCGCTCGCACCGGTCACCCATTGTACTTTTTGGACAACATGCGGATGCGTGCCGATCACAACATCCGCCCCCGCGTCAGCCAGGATCAGCGCCATATTGTACTGGTCTTGTGTCGGCTCCATACGCCCCTCAACGCCCCAATGCGGCAGCACGATCACGTAATCGCAGGTCTCTTTAGCCCGCGCGATATCCGCCCGTACGGTCGCTTCATCCAGGAAATTCAACAAGTACGGCTGGCGGCCTAAATTGCCCGAGTTTACACCGTATGTGTAATTCAAAAATGCGATCTTCTTTCCTTTGCATTCGACATAGGGTACGGTATCCCTCTCTTCCTGACTGAGGGCAATGCCTGTCACGAGCACATCGGGGTGCTTATCCTTCCAATACTGCGCCGTGTCGATCAGTCCCTGCCGCCCCATATCGAGCATGTGGTTCGTCGCAAACGATACGACATCAAAGCCCGCCCAGACCATAGCTTCGCTGATCTGCTGCGGAACGTTGAATTTCGGATAAGTCTGAATGCCATAGGCATCTCCTGCCATCGGCGTCTCCTGGTTGATCACGGCGATGTCCGCCTCGGAAATGATCTCCCGCATGGTGCTGTAAACCGGCGTGTAATCATAGGTTCCGTCCTCTTTTATCCCGCTTTGCGACAGGGATCTGTGGTAGAGGTTATCTCCGACTGCGAGGATCGTGATATATTCTTCTTCCGGTTCTGTCGGGGCCTCGGTCTCATCGGCCGAAGCGGTCTCGCCAAAGCTTTCGTTCTCGGTAGAGGAAGCACTTTCTGCCGGAGTTTCGGCCGACGGTTCGCTCCTATCGGAGGAAGGCTCCGAAGCCGTGGCCGACGTGGGATCTTCCGCGTCTGAACCGTCCTCCTCCGAGGTTGCATTGCCCGCCACGTCAGAAGCGGAGGTTTCGGGAGCGTCGTCCGGCTCTTCCTTAAATCGAGGCAGGATCACGAAGATGAACAGGCACACAAAAAGAAGGACCACGATCCCACCCGCGGCGATGCGGATGCCGATGCGGCCCTTCCCGAAGCCTTCCTTTCGATCTTTATTCCAGCTCGATATCGTTCCCATTATACTCTATTGACCATATATTCCACAAAACGCGAACAACGCACAGCCGCCTGGGCCTCAAACGTCGGATAGTCCACGGTCGCACCGCCGTTCGCACGGTCCGAGATCGCGCGCAGGATCACATAAGGCATGTTATTCGCGTACGCCGCCTGGGCAATAGCCGCGCCTTCCATCTCGCAGCAGTCACCGCGGAACATCTCGATCAGACGCTTCTTCAGATCTGCATCCGAAACGAAGATATCTCCGCTCACAACGCGTCCGCGCAGGAAGGAAACATCCGCGAAGCCAGGCTCGTTCTTCAGCGCCTCCGCCGTCCGCTCCGCCTGCAGGACCAACATTTTATCCGCGGGAAATGCCAGCACGGGCATGCCGGGGATCTGGCCGGGCACGTATTTCAGCGCCGTCACGTCCACATCGTGCTGCAACGCGTCTGTGGAGATCAGGATATCCCCGATGTTCAGCTGCTCGTTCAGCGCACCCGCTACACCTGTATTAATAATATGCGTAACATCAAAATAGTCCGCCAGAACCTGGACGCACATGGCTGCATTGACCTTACCGATGCCGCATTTCACAACGACTACGTCCGCCAGTCCCAGCTTACCACAGGCAAAATCCATGCCTGCATAGCGCTTCGATGTGTAGCCGCCCGCCTGTGCCATATGTTTCTTCAGCGTTGCGACCTCAGCTTCCATAGCGCCGATGATTCCGTATTTCATCTCAATATACTCCCTTCCGCATGCATTTTCCGACTCGAAAACACATATTAGATCCTATGGGAAAATTATAGCAAATATATAGCAAATGTCAAGACGCCGATGCCCCTGCATCAATCCAGCGGCATGTCCTCTTTCGGCATCTTCCGCATCTCAAACCACAGGAACGTGATCGCCATCAAAAATGTCAGCAGATCCGTGATCGGTTGGGCGAACTTGATGCCCTCCAGGCCGAAGAAATGCGGCAGGATCAGTAGCAACGGAATCAGAAAAACGATCTGCTTCGAGAAGGAAAGCAGGGCCCCCTTCGTAGCCTTTCCGATCGCAGGGAAGAACGTCGCGCAGCAGATCTGCATGCCGTTTAAGAAGACACAGAACAGGAAGGCTCGCATGAAACGCACGCCATATTCCACGTACATCGGGTCGTCGCCGCCGTCGCCGAACAGAGAAATGAGCGGCTCCGTGAAGATCTCGAACACGAGCCAAAGCGTGGTCGAAATGATGACCGCTGCTGTCATGAAGAGTTTCACCGTATGGCGCACACGCCCGTATTTCTTCGCTCCGTAGTTGTAGCTGCAGATCGGCTGAGCGCCATTGATCAGGCCGATGATGAGGGCTATGAAGATGACGTTGATCTTAGTGACGATGCCCGCCACGGCGATCGGCGTATCCGCGCCGTAGATCGACTGCTCGCCGTAGGTACGAAGCACATTATTCAAGGTGATCTGCACTAGCAGGTTGGACGACTGGAATATAAATGAATTCAGGCCGAGCCTGCAGATCTCAAAGACTTCCGCGAAGTGCGGGATGAAATCCTTCATCGCGAAGCGGACGGACTTAAACCGCGGGAAATACGCGACCAGAATGCA
>DBXX01000028.1:0-777 GCA_002309675.1 Lachnospiraceae bacterium UBA1201 | reverse complement strand
GAAAACAGGACGAACGGAATTCCGAAGGACGTGATGCCCGCATACTGCTCCGCATAGGGCAGGATGTTAGCGGTCGCGCCGAAGGCGATGAGCATCGGCTTCAGGAAGATGCGCACCAGAACGCAGATGGTCACGCCGCAGATCACGAGCATGCCCGCCGCGGAGCCGGCGATCTTCTTCGCCTTCGCCTCGTTCTTGCGTCCCAACTCCAGGTTGAAGCCCGAAGCCGCGCCGAGGCCCGTCATCAGGCCGATCGCCATGCAGATCGTCGTCAGCGGAAACGAGACGCTCGTCGCTGCATTGCCCAGCCTTCCGGAGTCCTGTCCGATGAAGATCTGATCTACGATGTTATAGAGCGCATTGACCACGTTCGCGATGATCGCCGGCACCGCCAGCGACAAAAGCAGCTTACCGAGCGGCCGCGTCCCCAGCGGATTTTCTTTCGGTTGTGTATTGGTTTGCTGTGTATTCATAAACGAGTGGGTACTCCTCAGTTTCTTCTGATCGGTTTACCGGCCGACTGTGCCATCAAAGTCGATCCGCCTTCGAACACTATACCACAAAATCGCAACCACGTCCACGCACACAATGCTTGTTTTTCCTCTTGCTTCATGCTAGTATAACCATAGATGGGTGAGGCGACCAAAAGCAACCAAAAACTTGCTTTTCGCCTGCTTTGGTGGCCGGTGCCTCACTGGACTACAGTCCTCTACCGCTGAAAAGCAACCAGAAGCTTGCTTTTCGCCTACTCTGGTGGCCGGCGCCTCACTGGACTAC
>DBXX01000005.1 GCA_002309675.1 Lachnospiraceae bacterium UBA1201 | reverse complement strand
ACAGCCCAAAGTCTCTGGCCACCAAATCTACGATATTCGAGCTTCTTGGTTGCTTTTTCAATCAAATGTCTCAAGCAGCCCAAAGTCTCTGGCCACCAAACTTACGTTATTTGAACATCTTGGTTGCTTTTTCATCCAGAAGCCCCGAGCAGCCTAAGATAGCAAGGCCAGTGACTCGCACTCTTTCCCCTCTTCTGCTCCTATCTTGACAGTATCGAGTCAAAACGCTAAAATAATAACATCGACATTCGGGCTGCAAAGCAACTCGCGGCCCGTAGAACACTAAAGCAAACCAATGATTCATTTCGATCCATTGCAGAAGGAGGTCGCCATGATCGTTGACTATATCGGATGCCAGCACAAGCATTCCGAAGACTTTCACATCAATCGGCCACAGGGGCTGGAGAACCACATCCTGCTCCTCATTAAATCCCCGGCGCTCTTCTCCGTTGACGGCGCCCTCGTTCCGGTACGCAAAAACAGTTTCGTCATCTACAAAGCCGGTACCCCGCACGAATACTGTGCCTACAAAGAGCCTTACATCGACGACTTCATCCACTTCCATTTTGAGGAAGGAGACGAAGAATTCTTTGCGTCCCATAATATGATCTTCGACCGGCCGGTATATGTCGGCTCATTGACCGAATGCTCTGAGATCCTCCGAAACATGTGCTTCGAGTTCTGCACTCCGGGCGAGGACCGCAACGAAGGCCTAAACCTTTACTTCCGCCTGCTGATCCTGAAGTTAGGGCGCGCTCTGCGCGGCGCTTCATTGACCGCATCCGATCTCAACTCGGACCACTTCCAGGCACTGCGCACGATCCGCGAGAAGATCTTCAGCACGCACGCTTTCCACATGTCCATCGATGAAATGGCTCGTGCGGCCAATGTCAGCCGCTCCTATTTTCAGCATTCCTATAAGATGCTCTTCGGCCAGAGTGTCCGCGACGATATTTTGCAGAGCCGGATGTCACATGCGAAGCTGCTCCTCTCCTCAACGAGAGTTCCGATCTCTGCTATCGCCGAGCAATGCGGCTACAACAATGACGTCCATTTTATGCGTCAGTTTAAGAATTACACAGGACTGACTCCGACAGAATATAGGAAACAATACAGCGCGTAGAACACGCGCTGTTTTCTTTTTGCAATGTATTTCACGAATCGAAGCACAAAACATCAGTATATATAACACATATGTCTATTGTGAATTGTGTAAAAAAAGAGTATATTTATACCGTGAGTTGAATTCAAAACTTACACGGACAGATGAAATACCTGTACGGACTAAAGTATTTCATTTTCCGCGTTGTCTCAATGGATAGATGGCTCAATCCTTTGATAGAAAGTTGATTTCAACGGTTTCGGTCAGGATCAACCCCCTCGACCGGCTGTGAACCGCAATCCTTCTGCTGCAGGCGGAGGTGCAATCCATCGCGCTACACACGTCCACATCAGGACATTCTAATTCCTTTCTTGCGAGCATCGCCGCCCGCGGTTCACACGAATCAAAGCACAAAGCACAGGTTGCAAAAGTTAGATAAAGATGGTAAGTGGCTCCCGAAAGGGAGCTTTTTTATGCGCAAAATGTAGGAGACTTCGGTGCTTTTGGTTGCTTTTCGGCCAAACTTCCCGAGCAACCTAACCCCTCCGGCCACCAGATCTACTATATTTGAACTTCTTGGTTGCTTTTCCGCCCGAAAGCCCCGAGCAACCTAAACCTCCGGCCACCAGATCTACATTATTCAAGTTTCTTGGTTGCTTTTTCATCCAAAAGCTACGAATAGCCGATGGGCCCTGGCCACCAAACCTACTATATTTGAGCTTCTTGGTTGCTTTTTCATCCAAAAGTCCCGAACAGCCAACAGTCTCCGGCCACCAGATTTACGATATCTATGCTTCCTGGTGGCTTTTCAGGCCGTAACCTCCAAACAACCCAAGGCCTACAGCCACCAAAAGCAGCCCTCAGCCCCCCAACCCCCAAAAAAGTAGCCGGGGTCTCGTTATAAGCCCCCGGCTACACTATACATAAGAATTCTTTTATCTTCAGTCTTTCCAGGTTCTCCGAAGGAGTAATACCAACATGGGCAGGATCTCCAGTCGGCCGGCGAGCATGTCGAACATCAAAACCGACTTCGAGAGAATGCTCAGCGAGGAATAGTTTCCGGCCGGGCCCACAATCCCCAGGCCGGGGCCGATGTTATTCAGTGTTGCTGCTACGGAAGTGAATGTTTCCGTAAAGTCCATGGTATCCAGCGAAACGATCAGGCAGGATGCAACGAAGACCAGAATATAAGCAACCAGGAAACGCTCCACCGAGTGGATCACGTTCTTCTCTACCGGACGACCTTCGAAGTGTACGCGACGCACGCTACGCGGATGAATCGCACGGTCCAATTCATTCTTACAAGACTTGATCAAGAGTACCCAACGCGATACCTTCATACCGCCGCCGGTACTGCCGGCGCAGGCGCCGACGAACATTAAAAGCACCAGGATCGTCTTAGAAAATGTGGGCCACATGTTGAAGTCCGCGGTCGAAAAACCGGTCGTCGTCATGATGGCACCGACCTGGAAGGCCGAATGGTGCACGGAGTCGCGAACCGAGTCGTACACGCCGCTCGTGTAGATATTGACCGTAATGGCCGTGATCGCCGCGAACACGATGATCAGGTAGTAGCGAAGCTCTTCGCATTTGAAAGCCTGCTTCGGCTTCTTCATCAGGAAGAGGAAATACACATTGAAATTCACACCGAACAGGAACATGAAGATCGTGATCGCGGTCTGCTGCCCCATCGCGTAGGCGCCGATGCTCGAATTCAGGATACCGAAGCCTCCGGTGCCAGCCGTCGCAAACGAAAGTGCCAGCGAGTCAAAAGGCTTCATGCCCAAGATCAGCAGAGTTCCGATCTCGGCAACCGTTATGAAAATGTAGATGCCGTACAGGATCTGCGCGGTCGAACGGATACGCGGAACCAATTTGCCGACCGATGGGCCGGGGCTCTCCGCTTTCATCAGATACATATCCGAGCCGCCCGTCATTGGCAGGACTGCCAACAGGAAAACCAGCACGCCCATGCCGCCGATCCAGTGTGTAAACGAACGCCACATCAGGCCCGTCTTACTCATGGCCTCCACATCCTTAAGGATGCTGGCACCGGTCGTGGTGAAGCCGGAAATACTCTCAAACATGGCATCCGCAAAGGAAGGAATCTCGCCGCTGATGATAAACGGCAACGCGCCGACCAGACTCATCAGGATCCACGCAAGCGCAACGGTCACGAAACCCTCACGCGCATAAAACGCCTGTCTGTCCCGCTTGATGTAACGCCCCAGCGTGCCTAAAAGCAGGCTGCCCAGCATCACGATCAGGTACGCTATGCCCTCTTGCTCACGGTAAATGAGTGCCGTCACGCAAGGCAGCACCATAAACACGCCCTGTAACTGGAGCACGCGGCTGAGTATATAGAATATCATGGGATAATTCATATTAGCCCTCCAGAATGTCCTTCACGTCATGCAGTCCGGTGTGCGTCGTGATAACGATTACCGTGTCACCCACTATGATCTTATCCTGGCCGCCGGGGATCAGGATGGATCCGTTTCGGTTAATGCATGCCAGCAGCAGATTATCCTTCAGTGACAGCTCCGACAGCGGCACATCGACCACAGGCGACGTCTCACGGATCCAGAACTCGAGCGCCTCCGCCCGGTTGTCGACCAGCTGATACAGCGTCTCCACATTACTTCCGAGCGAATTCGACATGGCGCGCACATAACGCACGATCTCCTCCGCCGTCGTAAACTTCGGGAAAATGATACTTCCCACGTCCAAAGTCTTTATCAATTCATCATAATAGATCCGGTGAATGCGCGTCACGACCTTCGCCTGTGACACCTTGCGCGCGAACATCGAAAGCATGATATTCTCTTCGTCCATATTCGTCATGGAGACGAACGCACTGGCACGGTCGATGCCCTCTTCCTTCAGTACGCTCCGGTCCGCCCCATCGCCGCAGATGATCTGCGCCTCAGGCAGCAGCTCCGACAGTTCGTCCGCCCGCTCCGGATCCCGCTCGATGATCTTCGTCGCGATACCGCTGGACAGCAACTCCTGCGCCAGATAGTAGGTCGTCGAACCTCCTCCCACGATGAGCGCGTCCTTAACCGCCTTCGTCGCCATGCCCATGGCACGGAAGAACTTCACGATGTTCTTCGGCGTCGCCGCCACGTGGATCACGTCGTTTTCCTTCAGCGTGAAATTACCGCCCGGAATGTGGACCTCGCCATCCCGCTCCACGATACAGATCAGGACGTTGCAGCCTAAGCGCGAGGAAACCTCCTTCAGCTGCAGGCCGACCAGCACATTTTTCGAATCCAGTTTAAAACTCGACAGTTCGACCTTTCCCTTCGCAAACGTCTCTACCGAGATCGCCGACGGGAACTTCAGAAGCCGCGCGATAGCATGCGCCGTCGCAAGCTCGGGGTTAATGGTCATGGACAGACCCAGTTCCTCCTTAATGAAGTCGACCTCGCGATTGTAGACCGGGTTACGCACACGGGCAATGGTGCTGCAGTCGCCGGCCTTCTTCGCGATAAGGCAGCACAGCAAGTTCACCTCATCCGAGTCCGTTACCGCGATCAGCAGATCCGCCTGCTCTACGCCGGCCTCCATCTGCGTCGAGTAACTCGCGCCGTCGCCGACAACGCCCATAATATCACACTTATTGGCCAATGCTTCGAGCGACTCCTTTTCATCGTCGATCACGGTCACATTATGCCCTTCCTTCACCAACTGCTCCGTCAGCGCCCCGCCGACATTACCGCAGCCAACTACGATGATCTTCATATGTAAATCTCCTCTGTTAATCTTTCATCGGAACCCATACATCATTACTCACATCATCTCCGAATACCTGATCATATTGAAGCATGGACTTAATATATATACTATCATCAATCTCTTTTGTAGTTCTATCGATTATTTTATGCTCAGCGTCCATCATGTAGAATAAACTGTCAGTCGCCAAGCATTTCTCGAAATAGTCTTCCAGCAATACCATTTTGGTCATCGGAAGCTTACTTTTCTTAATGAGCCTCGAACCCAAAACACTGATATTCGACAGATTCATTTCCATGTCGACGCTGTCTAAGCAGTTGCTCCAGGATACGACCGGTACGGAATATAGCATTTGTGTATCATGAATCGTATCTTCGGAAGAGCCCGGGTGAAGCATGGTCGGATACCAGTCTTCATCGATCTTCTTATTTAATGCCCCCAGATCATAAAACCTCCAGGCCGGGAAGTCCGGGCAATGATCACCGTACATGATCAGTATCACCGGTTCATCCTGGTTTTTAAAATAGTTCACCAACTTGGCAAATGCAGCGCTCGCTTCATATGTTCCGTTAACATAATGCCGCAAAGACAAAAGTTCGCTGTCACTCCACTCTTTTGTCGGCGCCCAATTACTGCCTTCTTTCATATCTACTGCGTACGGGTAGTCTTTATTCAGCGGCTCTGTGTACTCCAGATAAATTCCATGGTTTGCGACTGAAACGCCGAAGATAAATGCCCTATCTTTCGTTTTATTCTCAAATTCATAGATGATCTGATCGACCAAGGACTCATCACTGATATACCGGTCAAAAGTGGATTTGAATTTCATGTCGGGCTCAAACGTCATGTGCGAAAAACCCAGATTATTATATAGCTTATAGCGGCTGTAAAAACCACTGTAATATGGATGGATGGCACGTGTTTCGTAATCCAGTGAATTAAAGTAATCCACTATAGAATGAATCTTAACCTTCGAAGTCTCTATGGAGATCGACGTGGAATTTTGCGCATATTTCAAATTCCATCCGGTCAAAAACTCCATTTCCGAACTTACGGTGCCGCCTCCGTATATCCCGACGGCAGCGCTACCTAACGCAGCCTGTTCGCCCAATCCCTTAACTGGTCCCATAGGGTCTTGTGAAAGCCACATTTTGTCGGTGTCGATCGCATCCATGTGCCACCAGGATTCATTCATGATCACGATCACATTCGGATAATCCTTTGGGGAAATGGGGGTGTATTTATCATTTTCCTCGTATTCCCGTATCAGTTTATCCGTAAGTTCCTGATACTTCGCTCTGACCTCGTCGGCATTATATACCTTCTTCTTATCCTCAAAGAAATGGTACACAACATAGTCTGTAGGATTATCTGTCAGCAGGACCATTCGGTTCGTACTGTCTCCGAGGATGATGTGTTGTTCGACTCTGGATTGAAAATGAAACAACAACGCCACGATGAGCAATCCCAGTCCGATACGAACGCCCCAAAAGATCTTCTTCTCCTTAGGCGTCGCCGCCTTTCGATCCTTGAGGACGATACGATCAGTAAAAAACGCCGCCACCGCAAACAACAAAACCACCAGAAACAGTATGAAAAAGCGAAAGCCGAAATCGAATTTCAGGTAATTTTTCGCCATTCCCGCCGCCTCAGTAAGCGCGAGATCCTTAATATTCAACAGTTCCTTCCGGTATTGGAATTTGGTCTTACTAGCGTAGCATAAGATCATGCCCAACATTCCGGATGTCAATATCGCTATGTATCCTCTTTGGAAAATGAAAAAAACAAAGAACAGCAACAGCAGAAACAAAATGATCGCATATGCATGATAAAACGAAGGCGTTACCACGTCCGGAAGAGAAAAGATATCCTGCGGAAGTTCAAAGAAATAAATCAATAAATAATCCGAAAGAACGTAGAGAGAGAATTTCCGCGTCGTATTCGTCATATAAAATTCCATCGTTCCGGTAAACAGGATCGCAAATATGTAAAACAAAATGAAAATCAAAGCAAGATAACCCGCCCCTCTTTTCCCACGTGTGTTGAAAAGGAGCTTTTGATCCGGCTTTTTCTCTTCATTTATATCGATCTTCTCTTCTTCCGGAGTTTCGATTTCTTTTATCTCTCCCATATCTCTTCCCGTCTTAATACCTGTTCTCAGGCCCGGTCCTACACACATAATGACCGAATAATACTTACACGCCCTGATCAAGGTGTGTTCCGTTAACTCGACCGTGCATCGCAGCGCGATCGTCATCGGATTCGGAACCAATCCGAACCCGGATTACTGGTTTACATAATCTTCATCAAACAGCGGTGTTGAGAAATACCGCTCTGCCGTATCCGGAAGGATGGTTACCACCGTCTTACCGGGGCCCAGTTTCTTCGCCAATTGCAGCGCGGCTGCAACATTCGTTCCGCTGGAAATGCCGCACAGGATGCCTTCCATGCGGGCTAAATTCTGCGCTGTGGAAATGGCCTCTTCATCCGTGACAACATAGATATGACTATAGATGTTTTGGTTCAGGATCGGCGGTATCAAACCATCGCCGATACCCATCTGCAGATGTGTACCGATCGTTCCGCCGGCCAGAATGGCTGCATTCTCAGGCTCCACTGCCCAGATCTCGATATCCGGGTTTTGAGCCTTAAGCACTTCCCCGATGCCGGTAAGCGTACCGCCGGTTCCGATACCTGAGCAGAAACCATGGATCTCACACTCTGCCTGCTCTAAGATCTCCACACCGGTATGATGCCTATGCGCGCGCGGATTCGCCGCATTTTCGAACTGTTGCGGCACGAAGACATTCGGGTTTTCGGCCTTCATTTTCAGAGCTGTCTTCACGCATTCATCAATGCATTCACCGATGTTTCCGTTATCATGGATCAGAATAACTTCCGCTCCGTAGTGCTCTACCAGTTTGCGGCGCTCCTCGCTGACCGAGTCCGGCATAATGATGACTGTACGCAAGCCCTTCACGGCTCCGACCAATGCCAGACCGATGCCCTGGTTTCCGCTCGTCGGTTCCACGATGATCGTGTCCTTCGTGATAAGGCCTCGCTTCTCTGCGTCACGAATCATGCAGTAAGCCGTCCGCGTCTTGATCGAGCCGCCCACATTCAAGCCTTCAAACTTCACCAGAACCTGTGCGCTGTCCGTCCCCACCATACGATTGAGACGCACCAGCGGCGTGTGGCCGATCGCCTCCAGAATATTGTTTAAAATCATAAAAAACTCCCATTTGCAGCGCTACTCATCAAGCGCCACACATCACAATAAAGCAGGCTTTCGACCCGCTTGTATCATTATAGCAAAAAGAAGCGATATTTGCAAGAAAAGCCAGTGGAACGCGGCAAGCTTTAAGAGATTTGTAAGGAGTCGCAGGCACACGTTTCGGATAGGAATATGACAGGGCCACCAAAGCAGCGAAATAAGCTTAATCTGGTTGCTTTTCAAACTTCAACATGCTACCTGCAGGATAGTCGCGACCACCAAAGCAGTGATAAACCACCCTCCTGGTTGCTTTTCGAACTTCAGCATGCTACCTGCAGGATAGTTGCGACCACCAAAACAGCGAAATAAGCTTCATCTGGTTGCTTTTCAAACTTCAGCATGCTACCTGCAGGATAGTTACGACCACCAAAGCAGTGAAATAAGCTTCATCTGGTTGCTTTTCGAACCTCAAAACTCCACCTACAGGATAGTTGCGACCACCAAAGCAGTGAATTAAGCTTCATCTGGTTGCTTTTCATAGTCTCCAGGGCTTTCCAAAAGTATTCACCCCACCAAAAAAGGCCTGTGGCGGAACGTTTCTCCGTTTGCCACAGGCCATAAACTGTCTAAGCTATATTCCCTACGAAACATTCAAAAAATCAGGCTTCCGTCGGCGCAGGCTTCGCTGTCTCTGGCGGGATCACCTTCGCACCCTCTCCTCTATCCGGGAGCTTATATTTCTGCATGTATTCATCGTAGGTACGATTGTAGTTGCTGATATCGTTGTCGCGGATCTTCTGCTGGTATTCGTGCATCTCCAGGCTGTCCTGCGCGATCTCAAGCATACACAGGGCCACGTTCGAGCAGTGGTCGGAGACACGCTCCAGATTCGTCAGGATATCCGAGAGGATAAAGCCCATCTCAATGGTGCATTCATTGCGCTGTAAGCGCTGTACATGGCGTTTTTTGATCGCAGACTTAAGATAGTCCACCGTCTGCTCTAAAGGCTCTACATGAAGCGCTAAAGCGAGGTCGTCGGTTGTAAAAGCGGTCAATGTCATGTTCAGTATCTCGAGGACGGCACGCGTCATGGTGTCGAGCTCGACGGTCGCCTCCGCAGAGAAAGCCAGGCCTTTGTCGGCGATCTCCTGTGCGGTCTCCAGGATGTTGACCGCATGGTCGCTGATACGTTCGAAATCACCGATCATGTGCAGCAACTTCGTGACCTCATGGCTGTCCGCCTCGGTCATGTTACGCCCGGACAGTTTTACCAGGTAGGTACCGAGCATATCCTCGTAGTGGTCGACCTCCTCCTCGCCTTCGCGGATCGTATTGCCCACCTTTTCAGTGTAATTCGACAAAAGATCCAGTGAGATAGCCAGTGTATCGCAGGCCAGGACCGCCATGTTGTTCGTCGCTTCGCGGCAACGATCCAGAGCGATGGATGGTGTATCCAGAAGACGTTCGTCCAGGACTTCGATCTTCTCTTCCGACTTTGCATCGGGAACGGTCTTCACCGCCAGAGCGACCAGTTGCTTCGAGAACGGTGCCCACAGGGTCAGTGCAGTCAGTTTAAATGCCGTATGAACCAAAGCGATACCGACAGGTCCTGCCGCTCTACTCAGGAAGGGGATCGAGATCATATTTGAGATCAGAATGTAGATACCCAAAAGAACGACGGCAGCGATCACATTGAAATAAAGATGGATCCACGCTGCTCTCTTCGCATTTTTCGTAGCTCCCACAGAGGAGATCATGGCAGTGATACAGGTACCGATGTTCTGGCCCATGACGATAGGGATCGCGGTTCCATACGAGATCGCGCCGGTCGTGGACAATGCCTGCAAAATACCGACTGATGCGCCGGAGCTCTGGATGGCCGCCGTGATCGCGGTACCGACAAACAGTCCCAGGAACGGATTGGAAAACTTCACCATCAGGTTTTTGAAGGATTCCATCTCAGCCAGGGGCGCTACCGCGTCGGACATCGCCTCCATGCCGTACAAAAGCACGGAAACACCGAGCAAGATCAGTCCCAGGTCTTTCTTTTTACCCTTGCCCAGGAATACGTAGTAAAGGACGCCGATAAATGCCAAGATCGGCATGAAGAACGACGGTTTAAAAAACTGAAGGATCCAGATACTGCTGCCCTCGAACTGGGATGTCGCGAGGATCCAGCTCGTGATCGAGGCGCCCAGGTTCGCGCCCATAATGACGCCGACCGACTGCTGCAGTGTCATGAAACCGGAGTTAACAAAGCCGACGACCATGACCGTCGTAGCCGATGAAGACTGGACTACGATGGTAACGACCAGTCCCAGGAAAAAGCCCTTCACCGTACTGGTCGTAAGTGACGACCAAACGTTCTTCAAACGGCCGCTGGCCTGTTTCTTCAGCGCGTCTCCCATCAGGTTCATTCCAAACAGGAACAGCGCCAGACCGCCCAATAAGCTTAATATGTTGTGATAATCCATAAGCCCTCCAAAACTTTCCGGGGTGATCCATGCCCCCTACAATTTGTATATATACTTCACGTAGACAGTATAGACTCCCATTGTAAAAAGCAGAGATAGTATTTGTAAAAACCATGTAAAAAGTATCAGGAACAACTCCGGACATACAGTCGAAAAAAAATCAGGGGAGGTTTTATCTCCCCTAATCTATGATAATGACAACGGAAAAAACGCCGGTCACATTTATCGGTCGAAGCCTGCCAGCTTCTTATTGTAAAATGAAGAATTCTTCATGATCTCCTTATCAAAATAGTCCTTTCCAAGTTCCTCATAGAGTGTAGGTTTTGCGGAATACAAATTCGTACCGAGGCCCAGACGGTCTCCTTCGATTATAGCCCCTAAAGCCGCGACCGTGGTCGGATACATATCAATGACCTGATACTGCCGTGCAAAATCGCAAGGGTTCTCAACAGCTGCATTGATCACCGAAATGAAATTCCGGCGCACATAATCTTCCGTCGCATACTTAAGCTCGTCATAGTAGCGGCTGTCCATCGTCGGATGGTCTCCGATCACTACGATCGTAGTATTCTCATAGAAAGGCTGCTGCTGAACCCATTCCACAAAAGCACTCACCAGCTTCGAGGAACAGGCGATAACATTATCATACTGTTTCGGATAGATATCCTCACAGTGCTCACATTTATAACCATCGGTGAAATGCGTATCCATTGTCATCAGGGTAAGTGCAAACGGTTTATCGGAAGAACCGGCTTCGGTCAAATAGTCCTTCGCGAACTCTAACAACCTATAATCCTCAAATCCCCACCAAACGAAGTAATTTCGCGGGATCAAATGATTATCACGATAATAGTAATAATCGCGGATCTGATAATCACCATGCTTACGCATGAATACATCCATCGCTACAAAACGGGCATCGGAACCAACCATATAACAGAGGTCATAGCCTTCCCGTTTTAGCATATCACCGAGGTTAAACGCACCGGGAAGATATTCGTCCACGCCCTCTCCCATCATGGCCGAATCAAAGCCGAAATTGATCGGAATACCGCATGTCTGTCCGACCAGGGAAGCCATGGTCCAGGCATTCTGCGAAACCGGTGTAGGGCCATGCAAAATCTTACTGCCTCTGTCTCCGAAATTTTCATATTTAACTGATAACTCGGTCAATTCAGGAATCAAGTTAAACTCGGATACCCCGCCATATTCCGGCGTTGCATATGAGTTCTCCACCGACTCTAAATAGATATAGATCAGGTTTCTTTTTTTCTCGGGAAATATTACATTTGCCGTTTTCGGATCCACATAATACTCTTCATATATTGTTGTCGTATCGAGTCTCTGTTTGATATATGGAATAACTTTAAAATACGAACATACAACGCAAATCGAAACGATCGGATAAGCAATTATGACTAAAGTACGTAACATATTATAGACGATCCGGTGTGGACGTACAGCTACAATAAAGGCATGAGAGCAAGCTTTACCAAGTAAACTCAAAAGGAGTGAGCCGATTGGAATAAAAAGCGACAGGCATTTATAGAGTCCCCTGAAATTCTTAATATCGGTACTGGTAAGCTGGACATGCATATGGAAAAACAGCGAGGCCAGATCCGTTTCTTTAAAGTTCTGTCTCATCCAGATAGTCGCGACCAGAATACCGGTTCCTAACATAAATGCCAGGTATGTAAACCCTCGGGCCACAAAAAAACGCGTAGGGATCTTTCTGGAAAGATTACCCTTTTTTCGTCTTCTCTTCTCGAGTAAAGTATCGATAACCATCAAAAATGCAAAGGTTAAAACACAGGATGAAAGAAGCAATATACTATAGGCGTTCATGAAAAATATCCTCTTACTAGCTCAAAGGAGCAGAAATGTTCATATACATAATGAACGTAAACAAATGCAAGTATACCACAACAAATATATATTTTCAAGTAAAAAACCCGCTGCTCTCAAACTGAGAGTAGCGGGTTAAATTATTCACTTATGTTAGATCCGTTAGTTCGGATATCTGACATTAATCTTAGCAGTACCAAGATACGTGTTCTTATAATATACATCGATCGTATAAAGAGCAACTAAGCCTTTACCCTGTTCAGTACTCTGACCTGTCTGACGGAAGATCAAATGCGTGGAACGATCATCCAGGCAAAATCTGAAAACGCCCTTAAATGTTTTTGATCCAACATTAATATCGCCCTCAAGCGCATCAATTTTAGTTCCGCTTCCTCCGGTAAGAGATATCTTATCACCGCTCTTCTTCTCAATAAATCCACTCGTAAGGTTCTGACCTACACGCATATTGATGGTATACTTAACATCACTGGAATGCGTATCAAAACCTTTGATCGAAACATAATCGCAAACCTGCTCAACATCCTGAAGACGAACTACAGTGACCTGAGACTCACCATTTCCGAGACCTACAGCAACTGCATCGAATGAAAGACGGATCTTATACTCTGCACCGCCCTTTACGCACTTAACGATACATCCGCCTGCAGAAGAAGCGCTGGTAGATACAGTATCTTTGATTTTCAAGATACCGATTTCACTGACCTCATAGCAATTTGCGTCTGCACCGGTTTTTCCGGTAACAGTAGAAATACCAAACAATGTCTTGAGGTTATAAGATTTATAACGAAGAACCAAAAGCTCTGCATCATAATCATTTTCGATCGGATTTGTATCACCGCCACTGATGCTGGTGCCCGGCTTGTTTCTCAAAAAGATGCTCTGATTAACACCGACTTCTCTATCCAAATTCTTATAATTCGCGGTAAGATATACCACATTATCTGATTCAAGCTTATCGGTATTTAATGATAAGCCCAGAGCACGGTTAGACAGGAGAGCCCGTCCGGTACTACCGCCCTTTATTGAATTCGGATTCGATGCCAGGAGCGCTTTTACATTTGCTGCCGTATTATCCTCTTCGTCTAATGCGTTATTAAATGTAGAAAGGAAAACTCCGTCAGATTCTTCAGAAACAACATTAACGACATCTTTGTTGACGATATAGATCGAATTACCTACTTGACCGGCATATACCTCGCAATCGGTGAGAAGAGCTTCAACCTGGTTGGTAACGATCTGAGCTTCCTCCTGAACATCCAGATCACGGCTTCCCTTAGCAAACATCTTTGCTGCGGATGCCAGCATGCTTAGAAAAGCAGTGATGATCAAAAGCAGGATCGCAGATGAAACTAAGAGCTCAATAAGTGTTAAACCTTTGTTATCTTTTACTATGTTCTTACTATTCATAACTGCCTCCTTCCTTACTTCATATAAACCTTACCGGTTGCAACTACTAAGTGTACATCGTAATGAGTTCCAGCACTCTGTCCACATTCAAAAATGATCTCACTGGCTCCCGGAAAAGGGTTCAAACCACTGTTAGTCATAACTGTGGATTTCACTCCACCTGTCGATTTTGAAAACTGAATGACTAATTCCAAACCAGGGGTGAATGTATAAGACAAACCTGAAGAATATACCTTAACCGGAATCTTCGCGGTACCTATACGATTACGTGTTCCCGTAGCCCCGATCCTAACATCTACCGTTCCATCGGCATTGCAGTTAACGATCAGATCATATGTGTCCTTTACCCGGCCCATCGTATCGCTCCGAGCCGTTGCCAACGTCTGCTTCAATGTCGTTGCAAATGATTTTGCATTTCCCCTGCCGACGATTGAATACGTGATCGATATGACCCCGATCAATACACCGATGATCGCAACAACGACAATTAACTCAACTAAGGAGAAGCCGGCATCGCGTTTGTTTTTTGCACCTACTGACATAATATGTCCCTCCTTATTTATTGCCTGCTATATCAATCATATTCATTTACGCGCCAGTTTGAAACTTTTACTGATGTCTTCTTCGAACCACCGCCCGGATTAGCTACATTAAACAGGTTACTCAGGAAGTTCGATGTGGTATCTCTCGGATAGAGAATATCGTCAAACTTTAAATTCGGAGAAGCTGAATAACTCGTACCCGGAATATACTTCTTAGGATTATCAATATTTGTCGCATCAGCCAACTTAATTGCAGGAACATCTAACTGCCGAAGTTGCTGATAAACATTGGGATCCATCTGGGTCGTTACATACTGTTTCTGAACTGCCATAAGTACTCGGCCGGGAGTGATTACCGTTGAATTAAAATAATTTCCGGACTGAACTTTGATTTTTGCACTCGAGATGAAAAGTGTATTGGTAAATCCATTGAAGGTCTGGCCGCTATCCAGCTTATGAAGGAAAAGTCGAGCTTTATAGTTTGTTCCGCCGATGGAGGTCGATACCTCTTTATCAAATTGCTCTCTATACAGGTTCTTTCCTACATTCAGGTTCTGATACTGACTGGTTCCGCCCGAATTCCAAATCGAGAAGTCGCGATACAGACCCTTCGTAACAGTTCCGTCTTCCAGAGCAGAATTGACGCTCAAACCGGTATTCGTCGTAATGTTTGCGGATCCGACAACTCGGGAAGATCCCGAAGTCTGGATGTTTCCGGAAATCTTACATTCGGAAGAAACGATCAAGGTCGCATTGCCGGAAAGTTTTACGCTACCTGTAATGATACAGGTGCCTCCCAAAATATGAAGCACTGAGTCATCTTTCAGAACAACATCACCATTAATGATCGCTGCCTCGGAAATGATATTCAGAGTACTGTTTGCACGCAACTGCATCGCAGTCGAATCTGTTGCCGATTTTCTTCCGCAATATAGATATCCATAAACATGGGAATTCGTTGCACGCATCTGTGTTTCATCATCCATGGAAAAATCCTGGTCACACAGAATACTGAAATCGTTGATATCGAGATTATAGCGGCCGCCGGAGGAAGCCGTGATCGTAATATCGGTCTTAACATTTGCCTCAAAACCATCAACAACGCTGGAAGCAGTTACCCCTCTGAGAATGATCGTATTCGGAATAGAAGAATCATCGAGAGAATCATAGGTAATTACAACCTGATCATCCGAAGAATTAGCCTCAGAAGCAGCCATAGGATAAAAAGTAGATGCCGAAAACGTCTTAGTGGTTCTATTAACTTTAGTAGCGTCACCAAGCAAACTTTTAACGCCATCCAGATCATCCTTCGAACGAAGAACCGACTGAAGTTCACCCATCGCCATCTCTGCCGTGTAAGTGTTGTCTTTGGCTCTCACGTTATTTTTTTTCATGATCAGGTTTGAATAGGATACGGAGAGCAACGTCGTTCCCAGTATAGCTATAAACATGATCGTAATCACCGCAGTGATCAATGCCGCACCACGGTTATCTTTCCTGATTCGTTTCATACTGTTACCTCCCATATCAATCCTTATTTTGCACAGATCCTTTTAAATGGACCATAGGATCACCGGTCATAGTAGCTCCCGGTCCCTTATTCAGATAAATATACACATCAGCGACATACATAAAATAATTATTCGTTTTATTTGTGTTTACCGATCCGCCCTTTGTTACATCTACGAAGATATTAAATGTCATATCCTGATAGCGAACACTCTTGAATTCAAACTTTACCTCATCCGTATCGTGAGTTGTACGCTGGTATGAAGTAACACTATTAACCGGAAGAAGATTACCCGGAATATCCGCATAAGGCATATCATCCCTTAATGTCTTAACACTGTAGCGTTCCAGGTTATCCAGAACCGACTGAGCCATACTGGTCGCCTTCAGTACTCCTCTCGCTCGTGAATTCGCCTGAATCGAACTGGAAAATGCCCGGAATAATGGTCCGATAACGATCGCAAACAAGGCAACCGCCACAACCAGTTCAACCAAGGTGAAACCGCTGTTTTTCTTCTTTCTCTCCACCATACTATCCTCTCCTTTTTTACACATATTCCTGTATATATGTCATCGCCATATCCTTAACATGGCGTATTTTCCAAATTCATAAATCTCTTGTATTTTTTCTCGTATTCTCTTTCCATGGGCGGCGGGAGTTTAGATCCCGCCGCCGGGAAAGAACTAGGTTCGAAATCAGCGAACTGCTTCCGAACTGGTTTCTTCTGCTGTTGTGGCCGGTGTAAGATCGCCGAAGATGCAATCAATACCGACAATATCATCATATTCAACTTTTGTTTCGCCTGTATCCGGATCAGTAGATACGATAGTCTCAGGAACATAAACGCCTGTCTCTTTTACAGTAGCATCATAGATCTTCTCATATCCGGGAACAGGTACCGGTGTGTACGGAGCCAATTCTATGTTATTTGCATCTTTAATTGCAAAGGAACTGAAGTTGATGTCACCGTCCAAGGGGAACGATCCTGTTCTCTTAACTTCAATGTTCATGTTACGGATTATACGCTTCGTATCTTTATTTGCATAGATAACACGAATCATCTCCTTAAGAGAATCATAATCACAAAGAAACTCTGCATATGTAGTAGCATCTGATAAAGCGATACGACGACCGAGTTTGCTCATCTTACCGTTAACGACATCGATCTCTTCCGCCTCTTTAACTTCATAGCGGTTAAAATAGATCTTCATCTCATCTTCGTCGTACAGTTTATGTCTCTGCTCCATATAGTTCAGGAACAGAATGCCATCCTCGTACCACTGGTCTGCAGGGAACTCTTGCTCTTTTTCGGTTACTTCCTTATCCCATTTGCCCATCTGCCTACGATACATTTCCGCACTTTGTTGCTTAACTTTCAGTTCAGCGATCTCATTCTGCAACTTCGTGATCTCGTCTTCTTTCTTCTGGATATCCTCCAACTTCGACTTAAGATAGAACTGATAGGTAATGAACGCACTCAGGATGCCGATCAAAAGCAAAATTACTTTAATATCTCTTTTGGTTATTCTCATGACCTACACCCCCTTACTGAGCTGCTGCCGCCGTGGGCGCCGCTGCCGTTGTTGTTTCCGCAACTGTATCACCAAAGATAACAGCCGCATCTTTGTATACACAGGTGATGGTCAATTCCAAGTAATGCTCAACCGTCGTAGGTTCGATCGTCGAACCGTTCTCATCGGTCTCGATCACCGGCTCTGTGGTCTCTGCCATCGTATAGAAAGGGATTGTCTCACCATTCTCATCGATCACATACCCCATCGTCTCAGCTTCTGTTGTGTTTTTCTCGTGTTCCTCAACGGTAGAAAGGCCTATGATCTGGATCGTCTTAAATGAACGGAACTGCTGAACGATCTCCGCCGCATCCGCTTTCGTTGCACAATGGATATCGAAGGCTACCCCTTCTTCCGTCACGTGCATCTTAAATGCTTCGAAACTGGTCGGCATCTTTACTTCCATCTCATCGAGGAAATCCACGAGAAGCTGGTTTGGATTCCGTGTCGACTTATACATGGTAATGAACTTATCGAATGTAGTTTGTGATTCATTATATGCAACGATCAGGTCATTGATATCTTTGAGTGAATCTCTCTCGATCTCGAGTTCAGCTACTTCATTGGCCTTCTGGTCATAAGTGAAACTACCATAGAACCACATCGCTACCGCACCGACGATACCTGCCAGGCAGACAACAACGGGAACCAGCATCGAGTCATTCTTAACCTTCTTTGTCTTAAAGACTTCGGGCATCAGGTTCATGGAACCCTTCGTAGCGCCAACAGCCGGAAGCATGACTGCAGAGGAGTCTGCGCCGCCGGTAGGATTATAATTCGCGCCGGGCAGAGATGTTACCGACTTAACGGCGCTTCCGATCTCGAAGGAGAAGAGCTCCCGCATACCGCGGAACTCAGCGCCGATACCGGACAGGAAGATCATGTCGATCCGGGCGCCCGGTGTCTTCGACATGTAGTAGTCGATAACACGAACGATGTTTCCGAGGAGGAAACGAAGAGACTCGGTAACCTCATTACGGATCTTCTCATCCTCTGTCAGGATCTCCTGCTCACGGGAATTATCATCCTCGGGAATAACCGTATTGATCAGCTGCTGGCTCATAAAGAGCTCGTAAGCTTTCTGTTCATCCATGGTCTCGTCGTAACGGTACTTATCGATCGAGAGCAAAGTCTCGACTGCACTGTTCGCACCATACGATACGACTCTCTGAAGGTTCAGGACACCATTCTCCAGGATCGTTACATAGGTGTTAGTTTCACCTACATGGATGGAGATGCTGGTTCCCTGGGTCTTCATTTCTTTCAGGACCTGGAAGATCGAGTTTCCGGCATAATCGATGGTAACGATCGTGAGGCCCATGGTTCTGGCCAGATCGAAATAGGCTTCGATCATGTCGAGGGGAGCTGCGATGAGCAGCAACTTCAGTTTCTTTTCTTCACTGGATACCGCCTTCTCAAGTACGGTATAGGTCAGGTAGTAGTTGGAGATGTCCATCGGGAAGTAATCCGATGCATTTGCCCGTACCATAGACATGATCTTATCTCTGGATACCAGAGGTAAGAAGACCTCTCTCGTAGCGATCTTACTGGAAGATACCGTAAATACTACCTTCTTCGTTTTGATCTGGTTTGAAGCCAGTTTTGCATGCAATACGTCGATGAATTCATCCGCCTCTTTCACGTAGCCATCTTCGATGGTCCCCTTCGGCGTTTCGAACGTAAAGCTGTTGTAGACTTTAGCGTTCGCTGAGCGATAATCCATCTCGCACACCTTTGTGAGAACGTTTCCGATCTCAATACTTATGACTTTTCCTGCCATACGTAACCTCCATTTTTTGCACCCGCATCCTGCATCACAAGGCGGTATGCATCATCCTTCTTCGAGGAGTTTCCTCCTCGGGCGCCCGTTATTCGCGGAACATCCCTAAATACCACTCCAGGAAGGTCCCTCCCCAAAGCGCCGCCAACAGGATACCTGCCGACAGATACGGTCCCAGCGCCAATACTCTTCCGGCTTTTGTAACTGCCATCCGGGTCAAATGAATGATGGAACCGATGATGCATCCCAAAAAGAATGCAAGTAAAATGTTTTTAAAACCGATGAGGAGCCCTGCAGCAGCCATCAGTTTTATATCACCGCCGCCGATGCCGCGACCGCGGGTGATGAGCGAAACCAGTAAGAGCGGAACCGATACGGCGAAGAAGCCGATCACGTACAGAAGCCAGTTCTGATAATCCAAGGCCAATGCACAAAGTCCCAAAACTCCGATAAAAAGATTAATGCCAAACGGGATCTCGAATGTCCGGAAGTCGATCACGGAAAGGACCAACAACGCGGAAGCCAGTAAGCAGTACAAAATGGTTACAGGCTGAATGCCGCATACCCATACCACCAACAGATACAGAAGCATGTTCGTAGCTTCCACGATGGGATACTGCTTCGAGATCGGGTGCTTGCAAGTTCTGCACTTTCCTTTGAGTGCGATCCAGGAAAACAGCGGGATCAACTCAAACCAGTGAAGCTTCGTCTTACAGTGCGGGCAATGAGAAGGTTCCAATGCGATGCCCTCGCCTCTGGGAATACGATAGATGCAGACGTTTAAGAAACTTCCGATCAGTAAACCCAACACCCCGGCGATCACAAAGCCTGCAATAAGCAACTGCCCTTCCGACATGCCCACTACCCCCTAATCCTTTTTATACTTTATTATAGCACAGAGGGTATTAAATATCAAACAGAATCTACAATATTTTCGAAAAATTTAATACTTTCAGATGATTTTCGGAGGTTACATTTCCAAAGTATCGGCATTTCCCGTCGATCCTGTAAGATTCAACCCAACGAGCCTTCAAAATACTGTTTTTCCCCTACTAGTTTGGTGCGTTTTCATTGGCAAATGATGAATTCGCCGGTACCGAGATCGTAAGGATCTTATAAACCATCGTAGACGCATTATACGTATAGGTCAACTGGATATTATTACCGGCAAGAAACGTCTTAAACTCTTTGGACTTGAACCTAGCTTCCGGAGACGTGCTGCCATACAATACCGCATATGCTTCCCTTTGGAATTTTGCTTCCATGGCAGCATCCCACCCCGTAACCGAAATGGCTCCGTTCGCATCCATCGAGAAGACCGGAGTAGCGCCGTTTGAAAGGGAATCATATGCCTCGCTGTCCTCAACTGTGAGCATGATCACATCGATCAAACTTTTTACGATTGCATCATCCTCACGGATCTTCGCTTTCTCAATATAACGAATATACTGAGGAGCCAAAAGCGCCATTAAGATCGCAAGCATCGCAACAACGATGATCAATTCAACCATAGAAAAACCTTTATTATTTCGTCTCATAGCTTACCTCCTTATGATTGATAACTATAGAAACCTACTCTATCTATAACACAGCAGAGGCATCCATACAAGCCTTGTTCTGTCAATGTATCTCTACGTTTGTAATCGTGCGCCTATACACCCCGAAAAACACTTACAGCCTCCGCGGTTGCGTGGAGGCTGTATTACAATACCCTTACTTATTTACACATGCAAGGCTCCTATCCTACTATCGGGCGATCCATGTCTATAATATATTTACTGATGATAAATGCTGAGATCCGGAAAATTAATATACTCCGTCACGTATGCGAGCAAAGTCGGATCATAGTGCAGGCAGATCGTCAAGCCTGTAGCTCCTGTAAATGATTTTGAAGTAAATCCTCCGGTCGGAGTCGTAGTTCCATAAACTGTAGTATTAATTTCATCCAGGAACTCCGCACCTGCTGCGCCGACACCGTTTAATTGATAAGCCATCCCCTGATTATCAATATAAACAGTCACATCCCCTGTGATCAACTCATAAAACTTATCATCCACGACCAGTGCATTTGCTGCCTTCTGGATGTTCGTGACCACAGCATCATCATGGCGAATGCGAGATTGCTCTAAATACCGAATGTAACTTGGCATCAAAACAGCCATCAGCACAGTTATGATCGAAACGATGACGATCAATTCAACCAGCGAAAAACCTCCATCTTTCTTATTCATGTATACAATCCCTTTCGTGTATAGACATGTTGCAAAACGTGGGGATCGTTTTTCACATGCAGATCCATCTGCTACCGTCTATCACGTCGGTCTTCCGGGCCGAACTCGAAACAGAATCAGAAACACTGGTACTGTTCATCAGACATTTATCTTATATCACGGCCTCCCTTCGTTCGCAAGACACTTTATGTCAGTGGCTGAAAAAACGTGCGAACGTGGTCATTATCGGTTGTGACAATACACCATACGCAGGCCTATCATCACCCAGATCCGGAAATGCAAAAGAAAAAGGCCTCTCATCGGTAGGGCCGATAAGAGGTCTTTTATGTTCAAACTATAATAAGATTAAGCCTGAGCTATTATCACGTGGTCTGAGCGGTCTCGTACTTGGAGTCTGTAATACCGTTAACAACGCTCTTGGTCCAGGTGTAAAGAGTACCATTCCATGTGTAGGTAGCAGTTGTGGCTGTGATCGTGCC
>DBXX01000113.1:8445-27998 GCA_002309675.1 Lachnospiraceae bacterium UBA1201 | reverse complement strand
CGGGCGAGTGCTCTGTACGCGCAAAATGAAGATTTCCGCAGAATTGCGCGTAGGAAAAGCGTACCAGGTGAGCGCTCTCTACGCTCAAAATGAAGATTTCCGAGAAACTGCGCGTAGGATAAGAGCATCGGGTGAGTGCTCTGTACGCGCAAAAGGAAGATTTTCGCAGAACTGCGCATAGGAAAAGCGTACCAGGTGCCGAGAAATGATCCCCGCGGAATAATAAGTAAGGAAAACGCGAAAAAGTCCTAAAAGGGTATTGCATTTCAGGGGGTTCGGGTGTATAATTGGGCAATACGGCACTATTTATACATAAATAAATGCATAAAGCCGTATTTTATGCAAGATTATTTGCATAAATATAGTTTCATCCGGTATATTAGACCGACCGAAGGAGCAGTTATGGCAAAAAGTTTGAAAGAAAATGCTTCAAAGAGTGCTGTGACAGCACAGAAAAAAACGTCCGGCGAGACATCTGCAAAGACCTCTGCGCAGATCCGCGTGATGACTCTGGATGATTACGAGGGAGTCTACAAACTGTGGATGAGCATCCACGGCTTCGCAATCCGAAGCGTGGACGATTCACGTGAGGGTGTGGAAGTCTTCCTGAAGCGTAATCCGACCACCAGCGTGGTAGCGGTGCAGGACGGGAAGATCGTCGGAGCGATCCTGTGCGGGCACGACGGCAGACGAGGCTGCCTGTATCATGTTTGCGTGCATGAGGACTATCGCATGCGAGGCATCGGTAAGGCCATGGTCGTATTTTGCATGAAGGCTCTGCGGGAAGAGAAGATCAATAAGGTCTCCCTGATCGCTTTTACCACGAATGATATCGGAAACAAGTTCTGGCATCAGATCGGTTGGACGAAGCGAGAGGACCTGAACTACTATGACTTTACGTTGAATGAGAAGAACATCATCGCGTATAATAAATGACGCGGACTTAAAGAATCGGCATGTCGCGTCATCATAAAACGGCGGAGTATAAAAACCCGTCGCCTATAAGTAATATGGCGGTGTGTAAGAGCCCGTTACCTATAAGTAAATCGGCGGGACGCCAATACCCGTCGCCCATAAGAAATGAGAGGTTTTACTATGAAGAAGATCGAAGGCGGAGTTACCGCAGCACAAGGATTTGAAGCAGCCGGTGTGGCTGCGGGGATCAAATATAAGGATCGCAACGATATGGCGCTCGTTTATTCGACGAGCCCCTGTAAGGCGGCCGCTACATTTACCACGAACGTGGTAAAGGCAGCCCCGGTTTTGTGGGATAAGGCAGTCGTTGACAACAGCGATTACCTGCAGGCAGTGATCATCAACGCCGGCATCGCTAATGCATGCACGGGTAAGGAAGGTTACGACTACTGCAAGCAGACGGCAGACGCTACCGCAGCTGCTTTCGGCATTCCGGCAGATTCGGTCGCTGTAGCATCGACCGGCGTCATCGGCATGCAGCTGCCCATTGACCGCATCGTAAACGGTATCGGGCTGCTGAAGGATGCAAAGGGCGATGACCTGGAGCATGGTCACATCGCGGCGCGTTCCATCATGACGACCGACACGAAGCCGAAGGAGATCGCGTATGAGTTCACCGTGGGCGGTAAGAAGGCAGTGATCGGCGGTATGTGTAAGGGTTCAGGCATGATCCATCCGAACATGTGCACCATGCTTTGCTTCATCACCACTGACGTTTCCATCAGTAAGGAACTGCTGACACTGGCTCTGAAGGAAGACGTCGTGGATACATTTAATATGATCTCCGTGGATGGCGACACATCCACAAACGACACGGTGCTCCTGCTGGCGAATGGCCAGGCGGGCAATGCGAAGATCGACGCCCCCGGCGCTGACTACGATGCATTTTGCGAGGCACTGCACGGCGTAATGGTCGGCCTGTCGAAGATGATCGCAGGCGACGGCGAGGGCTGCACCTGCCTGTTCGAGGTAACTGTAAAGAACGCCGATACGAAAGAGCACGCCCGTACATTGGCGAAGAGCGTCATCACCTCCAGCCTGACGAAGGCTATGATCTTCGGCCACGACGCCAACAGCGGACGTATCATGTGCGCGATGGGCTATAGCGGCGTGAACTTCGATCCCGAGCGCGTGGACATCTATTTTGAGAGCAGCGCGGGTCGTGTTCAGGTCATCAAGGACGGCATGTACGCGGTGTACAGCGAGGAAGAGGCTACGAAGATCCTGTCACAGGAATATGTGACCGCAGTCTGCGATATGAAGAACGGATCTGAGACCGCGACCGCATGGGGCTGCGACCTGACTTATGATTATGTAAAGATCAACGGAGACTACCGTTCATAAGAACCGGCCATACTACCGGATAAAAAGGAGATTTTGATCATGGATGAAAAGATCATGCAGAAGGCAGAGGTGCTCATCGAGGCCCTGCCGTATATTCAGAGATTTAACCGTAAGGTCATCGTCGTAAAGTATGGCGGCAGCGCCATGGCAGATGAGGAGCTTCAGAAGAACGTCATCAAAGACGTGGTACTGCTGAAGCTGGTCGGCTTCAAGCCGATCATTGTCCACGGAGGCGGCAAGGCCATCAGCAAATGGGTGGAGAAGGCCGGCATGGAGCCGCGCTTCGTAAACGGCCTGCGTGTAACGGACGCGGCGACCATGGAGATCGCGGAGATGGTGCTCAACCGTGTGAATAAGGACCTCGTGAAGATGGTGCAGGAGCTGGGCGTTTTAGGCGTCGGCATCAGCGGTAAGGACGGCGGTCTGCTGCATGTGCAGAAGAAATATTCCGGTGGCCAGGACATCGGCTTCGTGGGCGATATCGACCACGTGAACCCGAAGATCCTGTACGACCTACTGGAGAAGGATTTCCTGCCGATCGTTTGCCCGATCGGTTATGACGACGAATACAACACGTATAATATCAATGCGGACGATGCAGCCTGCGCGATCGCACGTGCGATGAAGGCGGAGAAACTGGCTTTCCTGACGGACGTTCCGGGCGTGTACCGCGACCCGAAGGATCCTTCGAGCCTGATCAGCGAGCTGCCCATTGACCAGATGGAAGAGCTGCTCGCGAGCGGCAACGTCGGCGGCGGCATGCTTCCGAAGTTGCAGAACTGCATGGATGCCGTACAGAACGGCGTTTCCCGCGTGCACATCATGGACGGCCGCATCCTGCATTGCCTGTTATTGGAGATCTTTACGAATAAAGGCATCGGGACGGCGATCCTGAGTAAGGACAGCGAGCGGTATAATCCGCAAGACTGAGGAGGGTTTTTATGAAGACAGAAGCAGTGATCAAACAGACGGAAGATGCGCTTTTGCAGGTCTACAGCCGGTTTCCGGTAGCATTCGACCATGGTGAGGGCATGTATCTCTACGATCTGGACGGTAAGGAATACCTGGATTTCGGTTCCGGTATCGGCGTTATGGCGCTCGGTTACGGAAATAAGAAGTATAATTCCGCATTGAAGGCACAGGTGGATAAACTGATCCATGTTTCCAACCTGTTCTATCATGTTCCTCTGGCCAATGCGGCGCAGAAACTGATAAAGGCGTCCGGCATGGACCGCGTTTTCTTCACCAACAGCGGTGCAGAGGCAGTCGAGGGCGCACTGAAGCTCGCGAAGAAATATGCGAACAACAAGAATAAAAAGAACTACAACATCATTGCGATGGAAGACAGCTTCCACGGCAGAACGACCGGAGCGGTCGCTGTCACCGGACATGAGGAGTACCGCACTCCGTTCGCTCCGCTGTTTGACAACGTCGGATTCGCGAAATTCAACGATTTAAGCACGGTTTCCGCGCTCATCGATAAAAATACCGCCGCTGTCATTTTAGAGCCCGTACAGGGCGAAGGAGGCATTTTCCCGGCCACTGCGGAGTTCCTGGAGGGCGTTCGGAAGCTTTGCGACGAAAATGACGCACTTTTGATCTTCGATGAAATCCAGTGCGGCATGGGCCGGACCGGTTATATGTTCGCGCACCAGGCCTACGGCGTGAAGCCGGACATCCTGCTTTCCGCGAAGGCTTTAGGTTGCGGCGTTCCCGTCGGAGCATTCCTGTGCAATGAGAAGGCAGCAACCATGACACGCGGCGACCACGGCACGACCTATGGATGCAATCCGCTCGTTTGCACCGCTGTGGACACGGTTCTGGATATCTTCGATCAGGAGAAGATCGTCGAAGGCGCGAAGAAGAACGGCGAGTACCTGTGGAAGAAGCTGGATGAGGTGAAAGCGAAGTATGCATGCGTTTGCGACCACAGAGGCATGGGCCTGATGCAGGGTCTTCAGTTTGACGGCGTCTCTGCGATCGACGTGGTAAAGGCAGCGCTTGCAGGCGGCCTCATCACCATCGCCGCGGCGAACAACACCGTACGGTTCCTGCCCCCGCTCATCGCGTCGAAGGAAGACATTGACGAGATGGTCGTACGCCTTTCGAAAGCGATCGAGAGCGTTGTTGCGAAGTGATATGAAAATCTAAAAAAATCATAAAAGATGAGCAAAAACGGAAAAGTGTCGAGCATTTTTGATTGACATTTTTCCGTTTTTTTGCTATTCTAGCACTATACATAATGGGGGGAGAATCGGCACTTCTGAGAGAAACAGCGTTCTCTATATCAGTTATGGGTTTTCGAGAGAAGGTGGATGCGTTTGAAAAATGTACTTTGCTGCATGGGTGATATAACTTCCGAGTTCCAGTCGAATATAGCAAGTGTGATCGCAACGGAAGCGCGTAAGATCGGTGCTGCCGTTATGTTCTGTGTCAATTCTTCCGCCCGTGGGGTCAATGCTTTGTTTGGAGCCATCGAGATGCATGTCGTGGATATTCCGGACATCAAACGTTTTGACGGCATCATCATTGTTCCGGATACCTATGGTATCGATGGTATGGCGGAATATATCATCGAGTATTTCAAACGGGAAGCCCAATGTCCCATCATTTCGCTGCGCGCGAATACCGAAGGATGCTACAACGTTGTCGGTGACGACTATAATTCACAGACCGAGATGATCGAGCATTTCATCAACGAGCACCATTTTACGCGGATCGCTTATATGGCGGGACGTCTGGATCTCGAGGATGGCAGGATGCGACTGCAGGCCTATCTCGACACCATGCACAAATACGGCATGGAAGTGACCGAGGGAATGATCTACTACGGGGATTACTGGCGCAACCGTGGCGACGATGCCGCGGAGTGGTTTATTTCGAAGAATGCACAGCTTCCGCAGGTCGTTGTCTGCGCGAATGATTATATGGCCATCTCGCTGTGCGATGCTTTTGCACATCGCGGATATCGTGTTCCACAGGATATCTGTATTTCAGGCTATGATGACCTCGAGGAGGCACAGTTCCAGATCCCTCCTTTGACGACGATGCATGTGCCGCATAATGACATGGCAAAGGCGGCGATCCGCATCTTGAAGAATATCTGGGAAGGAAAAGAACAGTCGAAGACAGTCGAATTACAGCTGTCCCCGCGTTTCCGCAACAGTTGCGGCTGCGAGCGTGACCTGAATATGGCGTCGTTCCAGCGTCTCTTCCGGGATAAGGAAAGCCTGAAGCGGGCCATGCACCACGGAACCTACATGAACCTCGAGTTTGAGGGCAGTGATACATTGGCCGAACTGATGTTCTCGGCATACACTTACGTAAAAGGTCTGGGCCTCGGCGAAATGTTTTTCTGCTTCTGCGATGAGGACGAACGACAGAATAATGTCGCCGAAATGGTCGGAAAATATACCGAGCACATGATCCTGAAGGCCATCGTGAGCGATGAAGGGGTGACGATGTTAGAGGAGCGTTTCGAACGCAAAAATGTCCTCCCTGAAGCGTATTACGATTATTCGTTACCGCTGTTTCTGGTATCCCTTCATGAAAAGGATTACTGCTTCGGATACATCGCTTTCCGAAACCTCGATTTTGATAAATGCAGATACTACATGAAGAACCTCATCTTCACGCTGATCAGCTCGATGGAGCGAATCCGCATATTTGAGGAGATAAAGTCCGTCAGCGAGTTACGTGAGCAGTCCTATGTGGATGCATTGACCTCGTTGCCGAACCGCAGGGCCATGGAACATACCATGAAGAAACTGTATGAGCGTCTGGAACGCACCGGCCAATGTTTCTGCATCGTGAGTATCGACCTCGACGGCCTGAAGTACATCAACGATACGTTCGGTCATGTGGAGGGTGACTCGGCACTCATTGCGTTCGGTGAGATCCTGTCGAAGCACACACATCCGTTCGGCATCAACGCCCGTATCGGCGGCGACGAATTCCTGGCGCTGTTCCCTTCCGAGGATGAGGCAGAGGCACAGCAGTGGGCGGACGATGTTCAGAAGGAAATTCTCGAGTACAACGGCCGGTCGGATAAGCCGTACGAGTTATCCGCCAGCATCGGTTTTTACTATTGCCGTAAGGGTATGAACATGCTCGCTTGTATGCGGGAAGCAGATAAGCGCATGTATCAGGAGAAGAAAGAAAAGAAACACGCGCGTAAATGATCGCGCGAGGATCCGTAATTAAGGAGGGCTCATGGAGGGCTTCGATTCACCGAAAAAAAGAATAATCGTGTTGATCCCCGCCTATGAGCCGGGAGAGCATTTCATCCCGCTCCTGCAGGAGATCCGCGAGCGTTCGAACATGTCGATCGTTGTGGTCAATGACGGTTCGGAGGTCGAAAAAGACCGGATCGAGCAGGCAGTCCGCTATGCGAAGGTCGTACATCATGCGCACAACCGCGGTAAGGGGGCGGCACTGAAGACGGGCCTGCGCTACATCCTGGAACATTACTCGGATGACGAGGACACAGCGGTGCTCACCATGGATGCGGACGGCCAGCATAAGTTTACCGATGCAGTCCGTCTGATCCACCAACTGAACATGAACGAGATGATGATGGTGCTCGGCGTCCGGAATTTCGACCGCAAGGTTCCGTTTCGCAGTCGCTTCGGAAACAGCGTGACGAAGGGTGTCTTCCATCTGGTCACCGGCCAGCTGGTCGATGATACCCAGACCGGTATGCGCCTCTTCCCGATCTCGATGATTCCCGGTCTTCTGGAGATCGAGGGTGATCGTTTCGAGTACGAGATGAATGTGCTTTTGGAACTGACGCGCAACAACATCCGGATCGCGCAGGTGCCCATCCGCACGATCTATGAAAACGATAACAGCGGCTCGCATTTCCATGCGCTGAAGGACAGCATGCGGATCTACATCGGCATCTTTAAGTTCATGGCCGCGTCGTTTTTCTGTTTCCTGTTGGATCTGTTCTGTTTCTCGGTGTTGAATTTCGTTACGAACGGACGCTACCTGACGCATTGTAACGTCATTGCCCGCCTGATCAGCGCGACCGTGAATTTCACGATCAATAAACATCTGGTGTTTAAGGATGACCAAAGCGTGATAAAGACCGCCCTGAAGTATATCGTGGTGGCGGCGATCGTTTTGACGCTGAACTCGGTTCTTCTGAACCTGCTGGTTAAGGGAGTCCGGCTAAACGCCATAGTTTCAAAGATAATCGTTGAATGTACTATGTTTTTCTTCAGCTGGGCGACCCAGCAATTCTTGATTTTTAATCGATCATTTGTAGAAGGAAGAGCAGTAAGATGAGTCAAAATGAACGCTTATCCGCTCATAAGGATAAACAGGCCGGAGAGCCGAGACGGGGTCTCCGCCTGTTTCTTCATTTTTTTGCGGATCTGGTGATCATCGGGGGTATCGCCCTGGTGTTCTGTTTATATTATTTCCTGTTGCCGCGGGAGCAGGAGAGCATAGGGTTAAAGATTGATAATCCCTACGCGAAGGCACAGACGACGGCGAGCAGAGAGCAGCAGGAGCAGACACAGCCGGAACCTACGCAGGAGCCGACATTGCCCCCGGAGACTACCCGGGCGGATGCTTCGCAGTCGCAAGGCGGAGACACGGAGCCCTCGAATGAACCGACGACCGAGGAGACCACAGAGGAAACCACGGTGGAAACGGAGCCGCCGACCACGGAAAAGCCCAGAAAGAATATACCGCAGCTTATGTGGACCGAGAAGTTCGAGGATCATTTCTCTGAGGAGGTCGTGATCACGGACCACTCGTATTCGGGACCGACTGTCTCCATCGATATTCAGACATTTACGAAGGAAAATAAGGGTAAGACGACACTGACCTACTACATCGCCGACATCTACGTGGCGGACATTTCCTGCTTCCGGACGGCGATGGCGGGCGACACCTACGGCATCGGCTTCCATGAGTCGGTGCTCGACATGACGATGCGTCATAATGGCATCGTCGGCATCAACGGCGACTTCTACGGCTATCAGAAGAGCGGCCTGGTCATCCGAAACGGAGAACTGTACCGCAACGATGAGACCGACAGTGATATCTGCGTTCTCTTCTATGACGGTACCATGGAAGTCTACGGACCGGACTATGATATTCAGGAACTGATCGCGAAGGGCGCCTATCAGGCGTGGACCTTCGGCCCGGCGCTTTTGGATGCGTCCGGTCACGCTGTTTCCGAGGTCAATGCGGGCGGCTACCTGCAGAAGAACCATCCCCGGACCGCACTGGGCTACATCGAGCCGGGACACTACTGCTTCGCAGTCTTTGACGGACGCCAGTCCGGCTATTCCAACGGCATCAAATTCACCGAGATGGCCTATATCATGGAGAGCTTCGGCTGCACACAGGCCTATAATCTGGACGGCGGAAAAACGTCCGCCATGGTCTTCAACGGAGCAGTCTACGACCGGCCGGCGGACGGCGGCAGAAATTTAAGCGACTGCTTGCTGATACGGGAGGCGGAATAAATGAAGCGAATCATACGTTATGCATTGGCCCACATCTGCATCATCAGCGCAGTGATCTGCATCACCTTGCGGATCCTGGACGGCATCAACCCCAGAATGGAATTCAACGATAACCTTTTTGCAGATGTCATGAACTATGTTTTCGGCGGGGCAGCGCTTTTGCTCGGTATCCTCACCATCGTGGATCTGACATTTTCCGCGCAGGCGAAAGCAGAAAAGCCCGCGAAAAAGGAAGTCAAAAAGATCCGGGCGAAGCGGATCGATAAGGTGGAATAAAGCATCTTAAGCATAGATAGGCAAATGAAAACCGGAACCTGCGAAATACAGGTTCCGGTTTTTGTTGGTATATCAACGCGCAATGCGTTATTGATGGTAGAGCTTCTTGGTTTGGTAGACCGGTTCGCTGGTCAGGTTCACACCGAGTTTGCGGAACACATTGACGTCGACCTGCGACAGGATGACGCTGGTGTGGACTTCCGCACCGCGGAGGTTTTGCAGCTGATCCATGGCACGGCGGGCGGTTTCGTCCGTTGCCGCGCAGATGGACAGCGCGATCAGGATCTCGTCGGTGTGCAGACGCGGGTTCCGGTTTCCGAGGTGATTCACCTTCAGGTTCTGGATGGGCTCGATGATGGTCGGGGAGATGAGTTTGATCTCGTCGTCGATGCCGGCCAATGTCTTCAGGGCGTTGAGCAATAACGCGGAGGACGCGCCCAAAAGCTCGCTCGTACGTCCGGTAAGGACACGGCCGTCCGGAAGCTCCATCGCAGCAGCGGGAAGTCCGGTCGTTTCCGCCTTCATCAGAGCGGCGCCAACGACCTTGCGGTCGGCCGTCGTGATGCCGGCCTGCTTCATCAGCAGTTCGATCTTCGTGACTTCTTCCTGATCCGCCAGACCTTTGCGCTTCTGGCACAGGGTCGCGTAGTAGCGGCGAATGATCTCCTGGCAGGCAGCCTCGCGGGTGACCTCATCATCGATGATGCCGTAGCCCGCCATGTTAACGCCCATATCTGTCGGCGATTTGTACGGAGACTGGCCCATGATCTGCTCGAACATCGCGTTCAGCACAGGGAAGATCTCCACGTCGCGGTTGTAGTTGATGGTCGTCTCACCATAAGCTTCCAAATGGAAGGGGTCGATCATATTGACATCGTTCAGGTCAGCAGTCGCAGCCTCGTAAGCGAGGTTTACCGGATGCTTCAGCGGGAGGTTCCAGATCGGGAAGGTCTCGTATTTCGCATAGCCGGCGCGGATGCCGCGCTTGAAATCATGGTAGAGCTGGGACAGGCAGGTCGCCATCTTACCGCTGCCGGGACCCGGAGCAGTAACGACGATGAGCGAACGTGTCGTCTCAACGTACTCGTTGCGGCCGTAACCGTCATCGCTGACGATGAACGGGATGTTGGCGGGATAGCCCGGGATGGGGTAGTGGCGGTAGACCTTCATGCCCAAAGCTTCCAGACGTTTCTGGTAAGCGATGGCCGAAGGCTGGCCCGCGAACTGCGTCAGAACGACGCTTCCCACATACAGGCCGTAGCCGCGGAAGGCATCGATCAGACGGAGCACGTCCATATCGTAGGTGATGCCCAGGTCGCCGCGGACCTTATTCTTCTCGATATCGCCGGAGTTGATGGCAATGACGATCTCTGCGTCATCCTTCAGTTTCGCCAGCATCGAGATCTTGCTGTCCGGCTTGAACCCGGGCAGGACGCGGGATGCGTGGAAATCATCGAAAAGCTTGCCGCCGAACTCCAGGTAGAGCTTGCCGCCGAAAGCGGCAATACGCTCCTGGATCTTCTCGGACTGCAACGTTAAATATTTATGTTGGTCAAAACCGATCTTCTGCATGAATGAGTCCTCAATTATTCGTCAATCTTCTGTGCGCCGAGCATTGCACGAACCTTAAGGGACAGGCCGAACAGGTTGATGAAGCCTTCCGCGTCATGGTGATCGTAAAGGTCGCCGGTGGTGAAGGAAGCAAGAGACTCGCTGTACAGGCTGTACGGAGAAGTCGTGCCCTGCTTGATGATATTGCCCTTATAGAGTTTCACCTTAACTTCACCGGTCACATACTTCTGGGAAGTCTTGATGAATGCTTCCAGATCCTCACGAAGAGGGGTGAACCACTTTCCTTCGTATACCAGATCTGCGAAACGTGCGCTGACGATCTTCTTAAATGCGAAGGTGTCACGGTCGTGGATGAGTTCCTCAAGCTGAGCGTGTGCCTCCATCAGGATGGTTCCGCCGGGGGTCTCGTATACGCCGCGGGACTTCATGCCTACGACACGGTTCTCAACGATATCAATGATACCGATACCGTGCTTGCCGCCGATCGCATTGAGCTTCTTGATGATATCGGAAACCTTCATCTTCTCGCCGTTCAGAGCGACCGGAACACCGGCTTCAAAGGAGATGGAGATCGTCTCGCCCTCATCCGGAGCGTGCTCGGGATAGGTTCCGAGAACGAGAAGGTGCTCGTAGTTCGGAGCATTTGCCGGATCCTCGAGCTCGAGACCCTCGTGGCTGATATGCCACAGGTTGCGGTCACGGCTGTAGCTGGAGTCTGTAGAGAACGGAAGCTTGATTCCGTGTGCTTCGCAGTATTTGATCTCGTCTTCACGGGATGACATCTTCCATGTGTCACTGCAACGCCAGGGAGCGATGATCTTAAGATCCGGAGCCAGAGCCTTAATGCCGAGCTCGAAACGAACCTGGTCGTTACCCTTACCGGTAGCACCGTGGCAGATCGCTACCGCATTTTCCTTGCGGGCGATCTCGACCAGCTTCTTAGCGATGAGCGGTCTGGCCATAGAGGTACCGAGAAGGTACTTATTTTCGTAAACGGCGTTCGCCTGTACGCAGGGAACGATGTAATCGTCGCAGAACTCATCTACGACATCCAAAATGTAAAGCTTCTCGGCGCCTGAGTACTTCGCACGGGCCTCCAGACCATCGAGCTCATTACCCTGACCGACGTCGATACAGCAGCAAATTACTTCATAATCATAGTTTTCCTTTAACCACGGGATGATGGCGGTCGTGTCCAGTCCGCCGGAATAGGCAAGAATAACTTTGTCTTTCATATGCGTCCTCCTAATATGTGCATATTCTGTCTCTTTTGAGACCTGGTTCAATGCAATTCATTATACACCCGAAACCCTTGAAATACAAGCCTTTTTAGAGGAACAAAGCAAAAAGACTTGTTTATTTTCCGACGTGGTGGTATACTTAGTGAGTATGTGCGGCTAAGGCATGCTTCGGGGGGAGGCTATGTTTGCCGACAGGAGGTTTTTATACATGGATACAAGAAATACCGGTGACCGGGGAGACCGCAGCCAGGAAGAGCGCGCACGCGAATTCGCACGCATCCTGGAGCAGCAGAAACGCTTGGAAGCACAGAGTAGTTCAAAGGCTGCTTCCGGCAGTCGCGGCAAGGGCACCGAAAAAATAGTAGCGCGAAAGCGGACGACCGGAGCTTCCGAAAGTACACAACACCGCATCGAATCGCGTAATAGAAGGGCGAAACAGAGGCGCAGACGCAAGATCATTCGCCGTATTTGCATTATAGTTTTGATATTGGCATTGATCGTTCTGCTGGGATGGTTTCTCATCCATGCGATCGTGCGTCACTTCGTTAAAAAGATCCATTATGAGGATGAAGCTTCCGTATCCACGATGGCGCCGGATGAAACGCTGGATGATAACGAAGAGGGCATTGAGTCGACCGCTGAGCCCGTTACGGACTCGCCGTCGGAGGCCGTTGCCGAACTTCAGAGCCAGATCGATATCATTCTCAGTCGTATGACCACGGAAGCGACAGAGCCGGAGGAAACGTTCGGCGGGAAGCCGAAGGAAACGCAGGAACCGACGGTCGCACCGGAACTGGAGAAGGATGGCGTCACCAATATCCTGCTTCTGGGTATTGACGCCCGCGCGCATCTGAATGGACGCGCCGATGCCATCATCATCCTGACCATAAATGAAAAACAGAAAAAAATCTATATGACGAGCATCATGCGAGATGTCTACGTCGTGATCCCCGGCCGCGGAGGCGACCGTATAAATTCCGCCTATGCTTACGGCGGTGCGCCGCTTTTGATCGACACGATCGAAACGAACTTCGGCGTACGTATCGACTATTACGCCCGCGTGGATTTCCTTTCCTTCATCTTAGGTGTGGATGCGGTCGGCGGTGTCGACATCGAAGTTTCCGAAGAAGAGCGTCATTGGATCAATGAATACCTCAACGAGATCAACGGTTTGTATGGCCGTGAAGCATCGGTCGATAAACTGGCAGAGGGTCAGATCGGTAATCTGCACCTGAACGGTCCGCAGGCACTCGCTTATGCACGTATCCGCTACGTCGGATCGGACTATGCGAGAACGCAACGCCAGCGTAACGTGATCAATGCAGCCGTGAGACAGTTAAAGAGCCAGTCGATCCCGGGCATTATTTCCGCCCTGGATACGATCCTGCCGCTGATCACGACCAACATGTCGGTCGACATGCTGACCGATCTGGTTTGGAGTGCGCCTGCATTCTTTAAGTATGATATCGTTGAAAAACGTATCCCGATGGGAAATACCGGTAAGCCTGTGACCATCGATAAGAAACAGGTCATCGGAATCGATTTTGATGTACATTCCGAGATGCTGCAGAGCATTGTGAACGGAACGAATGTAGAATAGTTGTATTTTCGGCCAATGTAACGGAGGTGTTTATGGAACGAAAGAGCGCATGGAAACGCTACAACGAAGAACAGTTAAACGATCTGGAGCAGTTCGCGACGGATTACAAGGAGTTCATTTCCGAGTGTAAGACCGAGCGCGAGTGCGTGAGCCGCGCCGTCTCCATGGCGAAGGTCTGCGGTTTTAAGAACCTGCAGGAAGTCATTGCCCGCGGGGAGGTTCTGGTCCCCGGTGACCGCGTATACAGCGTGCAGATGGGTAAGCAGATCATGCTGGCGGTCATTGGCCGTGAGCCCATCGAGAAGGGCATGCGCATTATCGGCGCGCATATCGACTCGCCGCGAATGGATATTAAGCAGAACCCGCTGTATGAGGCCGGGAAGATGGCATACATGGACACGCATTATTACGGCGGCATCAAGAAGTATCAGTGGGTGACACTGCCGCTGGCCCTGCACGGCATCGTCTGCAAGAAGGATAAGAGCGCAGTCAGCCTGTCCATCGGCGAGGATCCCGAGGATCCCGTATTTTGCGTGAGCGACCTTCTGATCCATCTGGCGGCTGACCAGATGTCGAAGCCCGCATCCCAGGCCATTGAGGGAGAAAAACTGGATATTCTGATCGCAGGTCGCCCGAAGATCAACATTTCTTCGGATAAAGACGACTCGAAAGAGGATAAAGACAAAGAAAAAGAGAACGTGAAGAGTTTCGTTCTGGATAAGCTCCGCGACATCGGTATCGACGAAGCGGATTTTCAGTCGGCGGAACTGGAAGTGGTTCCGGCAGGCCCCGCGCGGGATCTGGGACTGGATCGCAGCATGATCATAGGCTACGGCCATGATGATCGTTCCTGCGCATATCCGACACTTATGGCACTCCTTCATATGGACACGCCGCGGTACACTTCCGTGGGACTTCTGGTCGATAAAGAGGAGATCGGCAGCGTCGGCGCGACCGGCATGCACTCGAAGTATTTCGAGAACATGGTCGCCGAGATGATCAACTGCATGACTGACTACACCGATCTGAAGCTGCGCCGTGCCATGATGAATTCGAAGATGCTGTCCTGTGACGTCAGCGCCGGATTCGATCCGCTGTACGCCGCAGCGTTTGAAAAGAAAAACGCCGCTCACATGGGTTGCGGCGTGGTATTCAATAAATTTACCGGTTCCCGCGGAAAGAGCGGTTCGAACGACGCAAACGCCGAGTTCATCGCCGACATTCGCGCGGCACTCGACACCGCCGGCGTCACCTACCAGACCGCCGAACTGGGTCGGGTCGATGAAGGCGGCGGCGGAACCATCGCCTACATTATGGCAAACTACGGCATGCAGGTCATTGACTGCGGCGTGCCCGTACTCAGCATGCACGCACCGTGGGAGATCATCAACAAAGCCGATCTCTACGAAGCAATGCGTTGCTATGAGGCATTCTTGGATATGTAAAGATATAAGACTTTGAAAAGTCCGAACCGGACAGAGTTGTCCGCGTTCGGATTTTTCAGCAATAATTCGACGATTTTTCGGCAGTCTGTTGTTAGTATCACACCCCGATTTTTATGTATCGCTCACAGTTTTTTGAACTGTGGGCGATGTTTTTTGTGCAGATTGACGGAGTATTTCAAACTAGTTGGAAAAAGCACCCAGAAATCACACAAAAAACCGCTGGAAAGCGGTCGATTCTTCTAGTTGCGCGATGGAAAATAATCGGTTAGAATGAGGGCGTGATGAGGGGACGCCCGAAGTCACAAGTGTGCAAGGTGGGCTTTGATTTTTTAAGGCCCGGATAGGAAAAGAGGTGTTGAATGGATATGCTTAGAGAATTTTTAGCATGCAGAAACAACGAAGAGAGATTTGAAATGTTTAACAAGACATTCGCTTTCCAGTGGTCCGAGTCGGAGATGCAGGCACTGTACCGCATCCTCAACCTCGGTGAGGTCGACGAGACCATGACCGCCAGAGAGAAGTATCAGACTGTATACGACGCTCTGAAGGAAAAGAAAGTAGCATAAATGATTTGCCTAAGTTCGCCCGCGCCGCTCGCGGCGCGATCGAACGCCTGAACATCGCTTATGGATCTTCGTTGATCCTTTCGATAAAAGCCGCCGTGTGAGGTTCTCACATGGCGGCTTTTTGTTGTATACGCCTGCTCGACGCTATGACGGCGAACATAGGGGCGAAAATCGCATGCTTTGTTCGCATTTTCATGCAGCTAGAGCCTGTTTCAGAGCTGAGGGATGCGAACAAAAGATGAGAATCACATGCAATGTTCGCATTTTCATACAGCCGGAGCCTGTTTCGGAGCCGAGGATGCGAACAAAAGATGAAAATTACATGTAATGTTCGCATTTTCATGAAGCCAGAGTCTGTTTCAGAGCCGAGGATGCGAACAAAAGATGAAAAACACAAGTTATGTTCGCATCTTCGTGCCGCTAGAGCCTGTTTCAGAGCCGGGGGTGGCGAACAAAAGAACGAAGCTTACTCTTCCAGCGAAGCTGACAGTTCCTCCCAGGTTTCGTAGAGGGTCGTCAGTTCGTCTTCGGCAGCCTGCTTTTCTTTCTGAAGTTCCATCAGACGGGCCACATTCGTGAAGACTTCCTCCTGCGTCAGCAGTTCGTCGATCTCGCGGTTCTTACCCTCCAGTTCTTCGATTCGTGCCTCGCAGCGGGCCAGGTCGTTCTTCTGCTTACGCAGAGCCGCCTGACGGCGTTTCTCAGCCTCGTAGGAGAGTTTTCCGTCACTATCCGTGTTAGAAGCTGTCGATGAGGACAATGCCGCATTTGCCGCGTTTGACGCTGCCAGGGCGGCCTGCGCCTTCTTCTCCAGGTAGTAGTCGTAGTTACCCAGATAGTTTTTAACGGTATGACCGGTCAGATCCAGGATGCGGGTCGCGGTCTTGTTGATGAAATATCGGTCGTGGGACACGTAAAATACGGTTCCGGTATAGCTAAGGAGCGCATCCTCGAGGATCTCCTTCGACAGAATGTCGAGGTGGTTCGTCGGCTCATCAAGGATCAGGAAGTTCGCGTTCGTGAGCATGAGCTTCGCGAGCGAGACGCGGCCGCGCTCGCCGCCGGACAGATCGCCGATGCGCTTGAAAACATCATCTCCCGTGAACAGGAAGGCCGCGAGCACATTGCGGATCTGGGTGTTATTCATGTTCGGGTAGGTGTCGGACAGTTCGTCGAACAGTGTCTTCTCGTTGTGTAGGACGTGGTGCTCCTGGTCGTAGTAAGCGACCTCGACCTTCGCGCCGAGCACGATCTTTCCGCTGTCGGGCGTCTCCAGCCCGTTCAGGATACGCAGGATCGTCGTCTTACCGGTTCCATTGTCCCCGATCAGAGCCACGCGCTCGCCGCGCTTGATGTCGATGTCCAGATCGGAAAACAAGTTCAGGCTGCCGTAGGACTTCGACAGCCCGCGCACCGTGAGCACATCGTTTCCGCTGACGACGGCGGGATTTAAGCGGATGGTCATGGTATCGTCGTCGGTGACGGGTTTCTCCAGCACCTCGATTTTATTCAGCATCTTCTCGCGGCTCTCCGCGCGTTTGATCGACTTTTCGCGGTTGAACGAACGCAGCTTCTCGATGACCTGCTCCTGATGGCGGATCTGCGCCTGCTGGTTTTCATATTGATGCATCTGCACCTCGAGCATCTGCTTCTTTCGCGCGACGAACTCGGTGTAGTTGCAGTTGTAAACATTACAATGTGTATGGTCAATGTCAATGATCTTCGTCACGACGCGGTCCAGGAAATACCGGTCGTGGGAGACGATGAGGACGCTGCCTTCGTAGCTGCGCAGGTAGTCCTCCAGCCAGAGGATGGAATTTAAGTCCAGATGGTTCGTCGGCTCGTCGAGCAGCAGAAGATCCGGCTTTATGAGTAGCAACCGTCCGAGCGCCACGCGCATGCGCTGGCCTCCGGACAGAGTCTGCGTCTGCCGGTTAAAGTCCTCCTCGGCAAATCCGAGGCCCTTCAATATGCCGGTGACCTCACTCTGGTAAGCGTAGCCGCCGCCGCTTTCGAACGCGTGGTCCACACGGGTGTACGCCGCCATGACGGCCTCCAGTTCGTCGCCGGAGACCTCCTTCATTTTATGTTCCAGTTCGCGCAGTTTCTGCTCCAGTTCCAGCAGCTCGCCACGCGCGCTCAGCATGGTCTCGAGGATCGTCAGCTCGCCGGTCATTTCCTGATGCTGCGCGAGGTAGCCGAGGCTTAGATCCTTCTGCAGGGTGACCTGCCCCTCTTCGGGCGTCATTTCCCCGCAAATGATCTTCAAAAGGGTAGACTTGCCCGCGCCGTTGACCCCGACGATCGCGGCTTTCTCGTGCGCTTCTATGTGAAAGGAAACATCGCTAAGGACGACCTTTTCGGTGAATTCTTTGCGGATGTGACCGACTGCCAGTATCATGATAAACTCCTGATTTTCCTTGTGTTTGTGGCGCATCCGCCCAATGACGGCCGCCGTGTACTATCTTAATGGAAAAACGCGGAAAATGCAAGCAGACAAAAATCATTCCTTGTATTTTTGGCGCAAAAAGAGTATAATGAACTCGATGAGGCTGGTGCATTTGCATGGCCGTAAAGAGGACGAACTTAGGAGGTTTTTCAAATGGATATTAAAGCAAAAGTTGAAGAGATCGTAGCAAAGGTAAAGGATGATCCGAAGATGCAGGAGCGCTTCAAATCCGAACCGACAAAAGTTGTAGAAGAGGTTGCGGGCGTAGACCTTCCCGAGGATCAGATCGACAGCGTTATCTCCGCGGTTAAGGCGAAGATCAATGTCGACGGTATCACGTCCAAACTCGGCGGACTGTTCGGAAAGAAGTCGGACTGATCGCATGATCAAGAATGTCATTTTCGACATCGGAAATGTGCTCGTGCACTTCCGCTTCCGCGAATATATGCAGGAATTGAACATGACAGATGAACAGATCGAGGCCTTGGCGGCGCATATGATCTTCAACCCCATATGGAGTGACTTGGATCGCGGCGCAAGGTCTTTTTCTGATGTTTTGGATGAGGTGAAGGCTCTGCACCCCGAAGAAGCAGACCTCTACGATCGCTTCTGGGCAGATCCATCGCGCCTGTGCCTAAGCTACCCCGACACACGTGACTGGCTGTTGGGGCTTAAGAAGCGCGGTTACCGCATCTACCTGTTGTCAAACTATCCCGAAGACATGTTCCTGTGCCACTGGAGGAACTCATTTTCCTTCACGGACCTGCCGGATGGCAAGGTGATCTCCTACGAAGTAAAGCTCACGAAGCCGGAGCCGGAGATCTATCAGACTTTGTTCGAGCGCTATCACCTTAATCCGACGGAATGTGTTTATCTGGACGACCGCTTGGAAAATGTCGAGGCCGGCCGCGCATTCGGCATGCAGTGCATCTGGGTAAATGGCGGCCAGGCGCAGGCCATGGAAGATTTGGAGCAGGTGCTGAGAGAAGATAAACACGCATAGAACCAGCCTTTTCGTGATTCTCTTTAAAAACTCACACTTTTTCCACCTTGGCTAAGTACCCATTTCCCCCTTCCTCCTTAACGAAAATTTAAGAAAAAATACCGTATTTTGCACTTGTTTGCCTACCTTTTTACATGTTATACTTTACGTGTAAGGTTCTCCGATCGGTTGGACGATCGGGGGGGTTATAAAGCAGCGTATCATTGACCGAGTCGGCCGTATGGACCGTGAGGGGCGGTCGGGAATAGGAGGGCATATGGACAGCGGCACATATATGATTTATTGTTTGATCTGGGGCGCGATCTGGGGTGCGATCTCATCCGTTGTCGGAAAGAATAGGGGATATAATCCGGGGACTTCGTTTTTGTGGGGCTTCCTGCTGGGGTTGATCGGATTTATCGTGGTGATCGCGCGTAAGGACCTGACGAAGGATCCGGGCTACGGTGCGCAGGGATATTACCCGCCGGGGTATTATCCGCAGGGTGCGCCGATGAATGCGCAGCAGGGCAGACTTTGGTTCTGCACGAAGTGTGGCATGCAAAACGGAAACACGAATACGTGCGTTCGCTGCGGCGAGCAGTATTGGTTCTGCTCGATGTG
>DBXX01000113.1:0-8366 GCA_002309675.1 Lachnospiraceae bacterium UBA1201 | reverse complement strand
GCAATACCAGCAGCAGATGCCGGTGCAGACTCCGAACGATTATGCGAGCTTTACGGCAAATAACGGTCCGGATGAGTTGATGCGGTATAAGGAATTGTTGGACCGTGGTGTGATCACGCAAGAGGAATTTGATGCGAAGAAGAAGCAGATCCTTGGACTGTGAGACCCGCGGGATAGATGAGGGCAGAGAAGTATGGGTAGAATAGATATCACTGGGTTGATTTTTCTCTATTTGTTTGTAATTGCTGTAGTGGGATGCATCTGGGGAGCAGTCACCTACGCGGTCGCTAAAAGCCGCGGATACACCGGATCGCTGAATTTTTGGCTGGGCTTTTTGCTGGGACTGATCGGGTTAGTTATCGTTCTGCTTCGCCCGGATAAAAGGGCTGAGCTGGGGTACTATCCGCCGGCAGGTCAGTTGAATGGATATCAGGGCAGAGCATGGTTTTGCACGCGGTGTGGTGTGCAGAACGCAGGGACGAATACGTGCGTGGCTTGCGGTGAGCAGTTTTGGTTCTGTTCGATGTGCGGAACACCGAACAGTTATCAGACGACGGCTTGCGGCAGATGCGGATATGTAGCAGCGACTACGCAATATGTGAATGCGGGAGGGCCGCAGGTTCAGATCCCGGTTCAGCAGCTGTATCAGCAGGCTCCGGTTCAGCAGCAGGCATTGGATGATTATGCGAGTTATACGTCTTATAGCGATCCGAATGAACTGATGAAATATAAGGAATTACTGGACCGCGGAGTTATTTCGCAGGAAGAATACGAGATGAAGAAAAAACAGATCCTCGGGCTGTGAGGATCGCATTTTCCGAAATAAAACGAAACCGGCGGCGGGCCTTGTGGCCTGCCGCCGGCGTTCTTTATCCAGCGCTTTCAAAACGAAAGCAGAATTCTTTATGAATGATACTGCGATGCAACGAGTTTGTCGCCGCCGTACATCTTACGAAGCTTCGGCTTCTCGATCTTTCCGGTAGGGTTACGCGGGATGTCGGCGAAGATGATCTTGCGGGGACGCTTGTAGCGGGGCAATGCTTTGCAGAAGGTGTTGATGTCATCCTCTGTAGCAGTTTCGCCGGGCTTCAGCTCGATGATGGCTGCGGTGATCTCGCCCAGACGTTTGTCGGGGATACCGATGACAGCCACGTCCTTGATCTGGTTGTTGGAGCGCAGGAAGTCTTCGATCTGAACGGGGTAGATGTTCTCACCGCCGGAGATTACAACGTCCTTCTTACGGTCAACAAGGTAAATGAAACCGTCCTCGTCTTCCTGGGCCATGTCGCCGGTGTAGAGCCAGCCGTCGTGGAGAACCTCTGCGGTCGCCTTCGGGTCGCGATAGTAGCAAGTCATGACGCCCGGGCCCTTTACTGCGAGCTCGCCGACCTCACCCTGCTTTACGGTGTTGCCGTTCTCGTCGATGATCTTGACTTCCCAGCCGTAGCCGGCCTTACCGATGGCGCCGACCTTGTGCTCATTTTCCACGCCCAAATGTACACAGCCGGGTCCGATAGACTCGGACAGACCGTAGTTCGTGTCGTACTGATGATTCGGGAAATGCTGCTTCCAGCGGGCGATCAGGCTCGGCGGCACGGGCTGCGCGCCGATGTGCATGAGACGCCACTGAGAGAGCTCATAGTCAGCGAGGTTCACCTCGCCGGAGTCGATAGCATCCAGAATGTCCTGCGCCCACGGAACCAGCAGCCAAACGATGGTGCAGTGCTCCTTCGATACAGCATCTAGGATGACTTCCGGGCGGGTACCCTTCAGGAGAACGGACTTCGCGCCCTCGAGGAAGGAACCGAACCAGTGCATCTTCGCGCCGGTGTGATAGAGCGGCGGGATGCAGAGGAAGACGTCGTCGTGCGTCTGGTGATGGTGGTTCTGCTCCACCTTACAGGAGTGGGTCAGAGACTGATGCTTATGCAGGATCGCCTTCGGGAAACCTGTGGTGCCCGAAGAGAAATAGATGGCAGCGTAGTCGTCGTCGGTCAGGCGGATCGCCGGGCTGGTGCTGGAGCAGTTTGCGGTCTGCTCGATGTAATCCTCCGCGAAGGTGGGGCAGTTCGGTCCCACATAGAACAGCAGGCGGTTCGTACTGATATCGTCCGCGATCTCTTCCACGCGGCCAATGAACTCCGGCCCGAAGACCAGGACGTCCACTTCGGCGAGTTCAACGCAATATTTGATCTCGTCGGACGCGTAACGGAAGTTGAGCGGAACGGCGATGGCGCCGGTCTTCAAAATACCGAAATAGATGGGGAGCCACTCGAGGCAGTTCATCAAGAGGATAGCGACCTTGTCGTTCTTCTTGATGCCGCGGGAGAGCAGCAGGTTTGCGAAACGGTTCGCCTTCTCATTGAAGACGTTCCAGGTAATCTCGCGGCGATAGTAGGAAGTCGGGTTCGGCTCGGTGAGCTCGTACTCCTTCCACGTAACGCGGCGGGTCTCTTTGATCTCGGGATTGATCTCCACGAGGCAGATCTCTTCCCCGTAGAGCTTACAGTTTCTCTCTAAGATTTCTGTGATGGGCATGATAAAACTCCTTGTAGCCGGACTGAATGATCCAATCAAAAGGGCCGGATCTGCTCCGACCCTTTTTAAATATATCACTTTAAACTGATGAAGTAAAGCCTTTTTTACTCGATTTCGTTTGGTTCTGCGTATTCTTCCTCGGATTTATCTTCCGGCGTCGCGATCGCGTGCTGTTTTGCGTAGCAGGCTTCGCAGACGGGGAAGGGGTGGTCCCAACGCAGCGGCTTACCGCAGAGGCGGCAGACGCGGCGGTAGAGGCGGAGATTATCCACGAGGATATCGCAGATGTGGTTCGCCACCTCGGCCTTCGTTTCGATCAGCAGGTCGTATTCGAACGGGATCTCGAAGCGGTTGCAGAACTGGTAGTACAGATCCAGGATCTTGTAGTAGGTCTCGTATTCGTCCAGGTTCTTCGGGTTGCGGGACGGGAACCAGAGCGCGTCCTCGCCCTTCGTGAAGAAGATGGTGCAGTAGTTCAGCCATTCTCTCTGGATCTCCGGCGTTTCCGCGAAGGGGATCGTGATGGCATCGTAGTAGTCGTAGTTGTTCAAGTTCGGAACACGGTCGTGGAGAATGCGGTACAGCTGGACCTCACGCGATACGTCGCGCCGGCGGTATACCTCGCTCGTGGGCAATGACTGCCAGGTGTTGAGGATATCGTCCAGACGGTGATCCAGATTAATGATATTGTCCGGAACGCCGAGCTGGATGACGGGCAGCGGCGGCAGAGGCTGTAGGAGCATGTTCTTCACCTGCTCGCAGTTTTCGACACTGCGCACATAGCCGATGTCATACATGCCGCGGCGGCCGGCACGACCGGCGATCTGCTTCACCTCCTGCGGCTCTAAGTGGCGGTAGGTCACGCCGTCGAATTTCTCGGTCTCCATGAAGACCACACGGCGGATGGGCAGGTTCATGCCCATGCCGATAGCGTCCGTGGCCACGACCACGTCGGTCTGGCCCTCTAAGAACAGGCGCACCTGCTCCTTACGCGACTGGTACGGGAGCGCGCCGTAGATGACGCTGACCTTGCGGTCCATCGCCTTTAAGTGCGAAGCGAGCGCCAGCACCTTCTTCTTCGAAAAAACGATCAGCGCGTCGCCCGGTGTCAGGTCGCGTTCCAAATCGTAGGGCTCATCCTCGAATACCAGTTCGGTGTCACGTGTATGTTCATGAATTTCATAGGTATCGTTGCATTCCTCGATCATCTTGCAGATGATGGGCAGGGCTTCCGGCGCCATGCACAGGTGGATCTCGGTGCACATCAGCCCCAGGATCGCGCGAGTCCAGGCGTATCCGCGGTCAATATCCGCGATCATCTGGCATTCGTCCACGACGGCGATGTCGTAGACTTCCTCGACGTGCAGTTTCTCCACGGTGCACGACATGATGGTCGCGCCCGGGACGATATCTTCCTCTTCACCGGTGGACATGGAACACATGACGTCCTCCATCAGGAAGCGTTCCTGCACCTCCAGCGCGAGCAGTCTGAGCGGCGAGAGATAGACGCCGTGGTGCGCCTCCTTCAGGCGCTGCAGGGACTGGTACGTCTTACCGGTGTTCGTCGCGCCCACGTGGATGACGAAGTGGCGCAGCAGTGCGCGCGCCTCCGGGTAGGCATCGATCGGATTTATCGGCAGGAGCTCCAGGATATCGTTTCGTGTCTGCTTAACGACATAGCGCTCCCGGTAGATCTGGGAAAAAGGAGTCGTCGCCAAAAGCTCCGGGTTCTCCTTCTCCAGAGACAGGATGTCGGCGATGGGCGTGTCGCCCACGCGGACCGACAGGAAGTCTTCGTATTCCTTCGCCGCATATGCCTCGATCAGCGTGCGGATATCCATCTGCGTCGGACAGGGGCGCTTTCGGGCAATGTACCGAAACAAAAGCCTGCGCATGCGGTTTTGGTCCGTGGCGTCGTAGGGCGCCTCCAGGTACTGCTCCAGGAAGTCGTTCAGCGCCGGCGCCGTGATCGAAAACGGTTTGTGGCGTTTGCGGATCCGGATCTTTCCGTAGCTGATCTTTTTGTAGATGTTGTGGTAGGCATTGGCCAGAAGACGGATCTCGTCTTTTTCGTTAATGGGTGTGCTCATGTATCTGTTTCGGCTCGCGATGAGATTCGGCGTTCCGGGCGCATGGCGCCGCAGAGGCAGGTTCGCGTAAGCCTTCCTTGTATTATTGATTTTCGTGGGTGTATGTTCAGGCTCCCGAAGCTTCGGCGTCCAGGAGTTTTAGCAGCGTCGGTTCTACGCCGAGAAATGCGCACAGTTCGCAGATCTCCTGCATCTTCTTCGCATCCGGCTGTGCGGGTGCATTGTTCTTCTTCATGGCACGGATCAGGATGTTCTTCGGCGTGTGCTCCGTGTCGATGAATTCCAGAATCTGGGCTTCGTAACCGAAAGCGGAGAGGACGGACGCGCGGATGGAGTCCGTGAACAGGGCGGCGGTGCGCTCCTTGATCAGTCCGTAGGAAAACGGAATGGCCAGGGCGTCGCAACGGATCTGCTTATTCAGTTCGTGCTGGCAGCACGGAACGGACAGGATCACGCGGGCGTTTCGGGATACCGCATAAGCCAGCGCGTAGTCGGTCGCGAGGTCGCAGGCGTGCAGGGTGATCATCAGGTCAATGGCGTCCGCCTCCGCGTAGTCGGCGACGTCGCCGCAGCGGAATTCCAGTTCGTCGTATCCGAGTTTATCCGCCAGGGCGGAGCAGTCATCGATCACACTTTGTTTGAGGTCCAGCCCGAGGATATGCACATCCAGACCGATGTGATATTTCAGATAATCATAGACCGCGAAGGTCAGATAGGAACGGCCGCAGCCGAAGTCCAGGATGCGGACGGCGCGGTCAGTCGGAAGACAGGGCACCACGTCGCGGATGAATTCCAGGAAACGGTTGATCTGACGAAACTTGTCATAGCGCGCGTGTACCACGCGTCCCTGCGGCGTCATGACGCCGAGCTCCACCAGGTAGGGCACGGGCGTGCCTTCCGGCAGGATGTAGGACTTCGTATTGTTGTGCGACAGATTTTTCAGAGCCTGCGCGGCGTTAGCGGTCGCATTGACCATGCCCGAAGCGTTCGGCTTCAGATGCCGCGTCTTAACGGTCACTGTCCCCTTCTTGCTGATCAGGATGGTGTGGCTGCGGGTAAGCTCCGTGATCTCTGCCTGCATAAAGGTCTCTTCGAGTTCCTTCTCTAAATAGGTAAGCGTCTCCTCGTAGGTCATATTTGCATGAAAGACCTGCTTGCCGCAAAAGCGCTCCGCCTGGATCATGGGCGCGCCCTTCAGCAAGATCGGGCGCAGTTTCGCCTTCATAACGTCAAGCGGCCTGCGGGAATGACTGAGTATAAGGGAGACGAATGTATTTGGCGTGATCGCCTCTGAAAGGATATTCTGTAGTTTCTGGTCCATATGATAATAAACGAATCCTTTTCGGATAATAAATAACACTCTTATTATTATGCCTTTTTTTCATGGGTTTGTCAACATGACAGGGGCGGACTTGTCATTTTATCAGTGAGCGTGTAATATAGTTACAGGGGGAGTGAAACCGAAAATAAAAGGAAGAAGAGGGAAAAGGGAAACATGAGAAAAAGAAGAATGATGGCCGCACTGCTTTCGTCGGCTGTGATCACACTTACGGCCTGCAACAGCAAGCCGCAGGAGGCTGGTACGACCGAAGTTGAAGGGACGACGATCGAGATGCCGAAGGTCGATGTCAACAGGGATCTGTCGCAGTTCGAATTGAAGGAAGAAGACACGATCCGGGAGATGGAGGCAAAGATCGAGAAGAAGTATGACATTGATGTGGTATACGGAAATGATATCCGCACGCGGTTTGATGAGGAGGAAGACGACCTTCGCGCAACTGTGTACACGGATGAGGCAGGCATCAAAACTGCGTTACAAACTTTGGATAATGCGCTCAAGGTGCTGCCGCGCGGACTGATCGCGCAGATCGCGGATCCCAAACGAGGTATCCTGAAGATCTATCTTCTCGGCGCGGTCGGCCAGGGGGAAAATGAGCCGGAGTCCGGCGCCTATCCCGCATTTACCGATTTTGAAGACCGGGAATTATTCCTTGCGATCGATATTTCCTTAGATGGCTTTATCAATCCGCCCGATATCCTGCACGAAATGACCCACGTCATCGATTTCAAGATGCAGGCGCTGGGACATTTGAGGGAGGAGGATTGGAACAAATTTAACCCGGAGGGTTTCACCTACTATATCGATTATGAGAAATACTACAAGAATGAGATCCCGAAGGACTATTCCTATACGGAGTTTCACTATGTTCCGAGATTGCTTGAGCAGGATCCGAACGACGTATACTTCTTATATAACTATGCGGAAATAAACGCATGGGAGGATCGGGCGACTTTGCTGGAACCGCTGATGATCTATAAAGCTTTGGGCAATAATACCATTGCTCCCGACTTCTACACCTTCCCGCATATCCGTGCGAAGATCGATTATCTGCTGAAGGAAGTTACGAATACCTTTGAGCTGAATGCGGAGGATGTCGCTTCGTGGAAGCAGTCGCTTGAAAAAATGTCATCGAAATAACATTTTCCCTCTTGACATATCGAAACGAGGTTGTATAATTGTATACATTCATACAATGATACAATCCAAGCATCCTTGTATGAGGTTAGAGAGTATTATCGGGAGGCCACGGAATGAGTGATACGAAGACGATCAATTTGAGCCCTAAGACAAACCTGCTGGAGCAGGACCTGTACGATTATGAATTGCATGATGTAGATCAACCGGAGTTGTTCCGCGAGATCTTTTCTTATGGTGAGGTACCGAAGGTTTCCTATAACTACCGCCATGTGCCCATGGCCATGCCGGAGGAGATCTTCATCACCGATACATCGTTCCGCGATGGCCAGCAGTCCCGCGAGCCGTACACGACGAAGCAGATGGTTGACTTATATAAGATGCTGAACCGCCTCGGCGGTCCGAAGGGCATCATCCGCCAGACCGAGTTCTTTGTATATTCGAAGAAGGACCGCGACGCACTGCAGCAGTGCATGGACCTCGGTTATAAATTCCCCGAGATCACGACATGGATCCGTGCGACGAAGAGCGATTTCGACCTGGTGAAGGATCTGGGCGTTAAGGAGACCGGTATTCTGGTCAGCTGCTCGGACTATCATATTTTTGAGAAGATGGGACTGACCCGTGCCCAGGCGATGGATAAATACCTCGGCATCGTTTCGGATGCGATCGAGGCAGGCCTCCGTCCGCGCTGCCACTTCGAGGACATTACCCGTGCGGACTTCTATGGTTTCGTAGTTCCGTTCGCGACGGCGCTGATGAAGTTGTCCCGCCAGAGCGGTATTCCGGTGAAGATCCGTGCGTGCGACACTATGGGCTACGGCGTATCCTACCCCGGTGTTTCATTGCCCAGAAGCGTTCCGGGCATCATCTACGGCCTGCAGCACTATGCGGGCGTGCCCAGCGACATGCTGGAGTGGCACGGCCACAACGATTTTTATAAGGGTGTGATCAATGCCTCCACCGCCTGGCTGTACGGCGCGGGCGCGGTAAACTGCTCCATGCTCGGTATCGGCGAGCGTACGGGCAATGTTCCGCTCGAGGCGATGGTATTTGAATATGCTTCCCTGCGCGGAACCCTCGACGGAATGGACCCCACGGTCATCACGGAGATCGCGCGCTACATGGAGCGGGAGACCGGCTACGAGATCCCGCCGATGACGCCGTTTGTCGGAAAGAATTTCAACGTGACACGTGCAGGCATCCACGCCGACGGTCTGCTGAAGAACCCGGAGATCTACAACATCTTCGATACGGAGAAG
>DBXX01000069.1 GCA_002309675.1 Lachnospiraceae bacterium UBA1201 | reverse complement strand
GCGGCTCCAGCCGGTGTGGCCTCCGCCGTTTTGTAGGCGCACATCCAGAACCTTCTGGGCTGCCGCGGTCAGCGGATCCTCCGGATCGCCGGAAATCATATGGCCGGGGTGCAGGGCGAACAGGTGGGAGATGTGCCGGTGGCCGGGCTCGGTCTCCTGATAGGTCGGATCCGCCCATTCCGGGATGCGGCCGTCCGGCGCGATCGCAGGGCGGGGGATCCGCTTTGACATCTCGCTCAGCTGTTTGCGGAACTTAACATCCTCGGGATCGTTGACGCCGAGCGCCTGCGCGGCCTGCTCGATCGCGTCAAAGAGGCTCAGGATGATCTGGCTGTCCATGGACGGACCGATGCATAGGCAGCCCTGCGTGCCCGACGCGGTGCGGTAGGTATTTTCCGGGGATACGCTGGGACCGGTCACGAGACGACCCTGCGCGTCCTCAAACAGATAGTCAACGAAGAAGAGCGCGGCTTCCTTCAGCGTGTCGTAGTACTGCCGGAGAAAGGCTTTATCGCCGGTAAATGCATAGTGCTCGTAGATGTGCAGGCACAGCCAGGCGGCGCCCAGAGGCCAGACGGTCGCGGGCATCCAGTGGTCCTGCGGAGCACTGTCGCCCCAGAGGTCGGTGTTGTGATGCGCGCAGAAACCGCGGCATCCGTACATTTCCGAGGCAGTCTTGCGGCCGCGCTCGCGAATGCGCTCGATCAGGTCCATGAGCGGCAGATGGAACTCGGGCAGGTTCACGATCTCCGTGGGCCAGTAGTTCATCTGCGCATTGATGTTGATGGTATATTTGCTGCCCCAGGCGGGCCAGGAGTCCTTACACCAGATGCCCTGCAGATTTAAGGGCTGGGTGCCGGGACGGCTACCGCTGATGGTGAGGTAGCGTCCGAAGTTAAAGTAGAGGACGGGAAGGGACGGATCCTGCTCCAGGTAGTCGGGATACTCCTTTGCACGCGCCAGACGCACGTCGGTGCAAAGTGTTTCGGCCGGATCTTCTTCCGGAACCGCCGTTCCTTTGCAATCATTTGACGCGGTCAATGCGACGCGATCGTACAATGCGCTGAAATCGTCCGTATGAGCCTTTAACAGAGTGGGATAGCCAATTTCACATGCACGGGTCAAAACCTCGTTACAGAGGCTCTGAAGAGGTTCTGCGTGGTAATAATTGGTTTTTACGGTCAGATAAACGGTGAAAGAACGTGCATTGTCCACGCGGATCTGATTTCCGCGCATAACAACACTTCCGCCGTTTGCTTTAGCGCGTACCATGCAGCAAAAAGAGATGCCGTCATGACCGCCGCTTCCGCCGGTATACAGGATCGTTGCTTCGTTATTTTTTGTGTCGCCCGTGTAGGGACGGTTGTCATCAATATAGTCGCGGCGGTCGCCGTCTTCCATGAAGATCACGCCGTCGATCGGTTCGCCCTCCGTTGCTTCGCAGTGGACGACCAGAACGTCCGCAGGGGCAGAGCAGAAGAGTGTCTGCGTAAAGCCGACACCACCCTTCCGATAGGAAAAGGTACCGACTGCTCTGCGCAGATCCAGTGTGCGGTACAGGTATTCATCGTTCGGTTTTTCAGAAACTGCGGCGGCTTCGGGGGCTGAGTGTCCCTCAGCAAAACTGCCCAGGGCTATGCGCAGATCGCCCACGGGCATGTAGTGACGGCAACCCTCGGGGATGCCGGCCATGCTGTCGAAAACCAGACGCTCGGCTTCGGGAATGTTCTCCTCCTGAAGCAGGCGGCGCAGTATGGGAAGCACTTCTTTTGCGGTGGGATTATTACGATCGCGTGGTCCGCCGGACCAGACGGAATCCTCGTTGATGTGGATCCGTTCGCATTCCGGGTCGCCGTAGAACATGGCGCCCAGGCGGCCATTGCCCAGAGGGAGGGCTTCGTTAAAGTTCGTTGCGGGGGCCTGGTACCGAAGGACATGCTCCGACATTCGGTTCCGGGTCTCATTTGTTTTATTTTCCATGATCACTCCTGTTGGTTACGATACGCACGTATGCCCGGGAGGCACGCGCACGCCGTATGTATCAAAATGTCCCTGCGTTAAGCAGGGACATCTCTCCGGGTCGATAGGAATCCCGGTCTTATTTACGAACACCGCTACGGCGCATGATATCGGCCGACCGGTTGTTCTCAAACCACTCGATCCGGTAGTCGGTCGGAGTGATCCCTTCGGTCTTTTTAAATACTTTATTGAAATAATTCGCATCCATGATGCCGCACAATACGGCGATCTCCTGGATGGAATGGCTGGTGAAGCGGAGCAGTTCCTTCGCGTAGTTCAGACGCATGGTCGTGATGTAGTTCAGGATGCTGTAGGTGTAGCGGTCTTTGAATTCACGGCACAGATAGAACTTGCTGACTCCGTAGAGTTTGGAGAGTTTATCCAGGGAGACTTGCTCGCGATAGTGCTCATCCAGATACTTACGGATATCACGCAGCTTCACACTCATGGCATCGTCATCGTCATCTGTATGCAGAAGGTCGAGGTCGATCTTTTCGTCCATCATGTAGGTCAGGAGCGTGGTCAATTTCAGGGATGTGTGTGCTTCATAGCACGGCGGCTTCTCTTCCTGCAAACGGATGAGTTCGAACATGATGTCGCGAAAACGGGTGGAATCTGAAGGGGACAGAACCAGGGACTCATTTTCTTCCACTGCGTCATAATAAGCTTTTGCGTTTTTGCCGTTGAAGTGCACCCACAAGAGTTCCCAAGGGGTATATTCGTTGCTTTCGTGGTAATAGCCTTGTGCACAATCGATCAGGATGCAATCTCCCTCTTTCAGGTTGTGGATCACATCACCGGTCATTACTTTTCCGGATCCGCTCCACACATACAAAAAGAGATAGGAGTCCAGACCTTTCCGACTGGAGCGGTGTGCTTTCAGACTATGCAGGTAGCCGACTTCCTGTGCATAGAAAAACGTGTCTCTAGCGTTACTGCTGGGGGTAGATATGTAACGCAGAGAGTTGGTAAACTTGTCAGGGGTCGCTGATTTCCGGATCATTTCAGGTGTCATACTCTTCCTCCATATGGTTCACTGTAGTTTTTGATCATCGGATATACTTGGATCCAATTGTTCGCAATTTCAGTATAGCAGTATACTACACGTGAATCAATAGGACAGATTATTAAAAAACTGTAAAATTCTCTATTTTTTGCTGAAAGAACGTATATAAACCCTTGATTTTGCCTGATTTTCACGAAAAAAATTTCGTAAATACCTCTACAGATCAATGCCGCGGATGATCACGCACCGCGCAATAAATGGATAGCAATATTTGCCGTTTCGTGTTCCGAATCGTGCACTGACTGATCTACGAGTGTCCAGATCGCCTCCATCGGATCCGAACACGGCGTCAGACTGGCGGGCTCGGGCTGTCCGGTCGGACGGGATCTGCGCGGCACGAAGACCGGCGGGAAGAGGACCTGATATCCGCTTTGCGGCGGCAGTCCGGGGATATGGAGAACATAGGTGCAGCGCCTCTCGTCATAGATCAGAAAGGTATCCTGCGGGCGCTGGTTTATAAAGTGGCGGGCAATGAGATCCAGCACGTTATTCTTCGGGCGGATGCGCGAGACGTAGATCTCGCCGAGCGGACCCGCATGCCGGGTGAATCCCGGGAAACCATAGAGGAGGGCACCCTCACGCTGCACATTCTGATAGTATGTGCGTAGGCGTCGGACATACGGCCGTTCCGTGTGTTCGATGGCCGTGCTTCCTATACCGAATGCGTAGAGCAGAAAGCGATACAGTATGTCCGCCCGGTCTTTAGCGCTGCTGAGCATGGCCGTCAGGCAGAAGTCATGCACCTCGTCGCCGAGTTTCCTTGCGATCGTCTGTGATACCTGTTCGGCTTTCACTTCGTTCGGAAGTACATCGATGAATTTGGAATAGTCGCGGAAGCGGAAGCCGCCGTCGACGACCAGCCGCAGCAGATCGTGCCCGGCATTTCCTCTGGCATCTTCCTCATGAACCGTTCCCCGGCTCGTATCGGCGACCTTCGCTCCCGCCGGATTTTTGATCCGCAACGCGAAGTCCCACGCATCATATATCCCCGTCAGCATACCGCTGATCGTCGGGCGGCAGATAAAATAATACATAAGTTCACCTCACAACCCCCGGTCCCCATGCCACATCCCGGACAAAACAATAAAACCGAACATATGTTCGGTTTTATTGTACCACCATTCAAAACGAATGTAAAGACCTAATTTTCCCTCCTTCCTCTTGCTTTCTACCAGGCATCAACGGAAAAGCACCGTTCCTTCCGCGCTCCTCCAACCGAATACAACGTGGAACTCCCTGTGACCTCACCGTACATTCCTTAGCCAGCCTGCCGCCTCCCCATGCGGCGTGCTTTATCGATCAGTGTCGGAATGCTCCGCGGCTCCCAGCCCTCCGATTGTATTAGCTTGGGGATCGTGCGTCGCCCTGCATATTGTGAATGTGCTCCGGGTCATACCATATTATATCTGCACCCGTCGGCGGGCATTGATCGAGCTGTAGAAAAACACCTCGAATGAAAAGAAGAATCAGGGTCAAAAATCGAATCTCCGAGATCGATTTTTGCGCGTCGCTGAGGTCGTTTTCGCGTCAGGCGGGAGCCTGGCGCTGTCAAGAAAACGGCCGAAGTCGATCGCGGTGCCCTAGATTCTTCTTTGAAAGAGAGGCATGTTTTTCACAGCGCAGTGAACTAACCGACGCGGGTGCAGATATAAAGAAGTACATAAACCCGGAGCACAGCATAAATGACAGTAGGGCGACGCGGGTGCAGATATTTAGGAAAAAACGCGGAGCTTTGGCAAATAAAAAAGCCCGCCGCATGTAGATGCGGCAGGCTCGCTGTGATTATGCGTGAGGTCACATGGTGATCTCAACGTTGTATTCGGTAACACCTTCTTCAAAAGGAACGGTGCAACCGGAAACTTCTTTTCCGTTTACAATCATCTTCTTAACACCGTACTGGCTCTTAGCGGAATTGTTCACGTGGATGTTGTAGACAGCGCCGGAGAACTTACGAGTGATGGTCAGATCGGTGATGGTGTCGGGGATACAAGGATCGATCACGAGACCGTCGTAATCCGGGCGAACACCGATGATATGCTGGGAAGCATTGACGAAGGTCCATGCAGCCGTACCGGTCAGCCAGCTGTTCTTAGCCTCGCCGTGGTTCTTAGCGTCACGGCCGGCAACCATCTGGGAGTATACGTACGGTTCGGTGCGGTGGATTTCACTGATCTCCTCGACATAAGCGGGGCAGATCTTCTTATACAGGGAGAATGCACGGTTGCCGTGACCCAGGCAGGTTTCAGCGATGGAGACCCAAGGATTGTTGTGGCAGAAGATACCTGCATTTTCCTTGTAGCCCGGCGGGTAAGAGGAAACTTCACCGAGGTTCAGGTGGTAGTCCTTATAAGCCGGCTGCAGGATCATGACGCCGTATTTGGTCTCGAGTTTTGCTTCCACGCTGTCCATGGCCTTCTGCGCGTAACCGTTCTCCAGACCAACGCCTGCGAGAACACAGAAGCCCTGCGGCTCGATGAAGATCTGGCCGTCCTCACACTCGTGAGAGCCGACCTTCTCGCCGAACGCGTCGTATGCACGCAGGAACCATTCGCCGTCCCAGCCGTCCTTGTAGATGGCCTGGATCATGTCGTTTACGGCAGCCTCGGCAGCATCCGCCTCGTCGTTCAAGCCCTTCTTGCGGCAGAGAACTGCGTACTCGCGGCCGTACTTAACGAACATGCCTGCGATGAATACGGACTCTGCAACGGGGCCTTCACTCGGGCCGAAGGTCTGGAAGGACTCACCGGGCTCCTCGGAGAAGCAGTTCAGGTTCAGGCAGTCGTTCCAGTCTGCGCGGCCAATGAGAGGCAGCTTGTGCGGACCTAAGTGTGTGCGTGTATAGTTGAAGGAGCGGCGCAGGTGCTCCATGAGCGTCTGAGCCTTGCTCTCATCGTTATCAAAAGGTACGATCTCGTCCAGAATGGAGAAATCATGGGACTCCTTGATATAAGCGGCTGTGCCGGCGATGAGCCACAGCGGGTCATCGTTGAAACCGGAACCGATGTCGGAGTTACCCTTCTTCGTCAACGGCTGGTACTGATGGTACGCGCTGCCGTCCTCGAACTGGGTGGATGCGATATCGATGATTCTCTGGCGTGCACGGTCAGGGATCAGGTGAACGAAACCGAAGAGATCCTGGCAGCTGTCACGGAAGCCCATACCACGACCGATACCGGACTCGTAGTAAGAAGCGGAACGGGACATGTTAAATGTAACCATGCACTGGTACTGGTGCCAGATATTGACCATACGATCGAGCTTCTCGTCGCCAGTCTTTACCGTGAAGGTGGAAAGCAGGTTGTTCCAGTATGCGGACAGCTCGGCCAATGAAGCGTCGAACTGAGCCTTGGTGGCAAATTCCTGCATCAGAGCTTCGGCAGGCTTTTTATTGATCACGCCGCGGCTCTCCCATTTGTCGTCGCGGGGGTTCTCAATATAAGCGAGGATGAAGATGAAGTTTTTGGACTCGCCGGGAGCGAGGCTTACCTTCAGGTTGTGGGAACCGATGGGCGCCCAACCACTCGCCATGGAGTTTTTGGAAGCACCGGAGAATACGACTTCCGGATTGCGGTAGCCGTTGTAAGCACCGAGGAAGCTGTCGCGGTCGGTGTCGAAACCGGCAACGGGAGCATTGACCGCGAAGAGAGCGTAGTGGTTACGGCGCTCGCGATACTCGGTCTTATGGTAAATGGCGCTGCCCTTTACCTCAACTTCGCCGGTGGAGAAGTTACGCTGGAAGTTCGTCATGTCGTCCATGGCGTTCCAGAGGCAGAACTCTACGTAAGAGAAGAGCTGCAGATCTTTTGCAGCGGCGGTGTTGTTGGTGAGTGTAACCGAAGTCACTTCACAGTTCTTTCCGATCGGAACGAAGGTGATAACTTCCGCAGCCACGCCGTTCTTGGAAGACTTGAAGATGGAGTAGCCGAGACCGTGGTGACACTCATAAGAGTCCAGCGGAGTCTGGGTCGGCTGCCAGCCGGGATTCCAAACGGTATCGCCATCCTTAATGTAGTAGTAATGTCCGCCGTCATCGGAGGGAACATTGTTATAACGGTAGCGGGTCAGACGAAGAAGCTTCGCATCCTTATAGAAAGCATAGCCGCCGCCGGTATTTGAGATCAGACGGAAGAAACTTTCACATCCGAGATAGTTGATCCACGGAAGCGGAGTCTTCGGAGAGGTGATGACGTATTCTTTCCGCGCATCATCAAAGTAACCAAATTTCATACTTACCTCATTTCCGCGCCCAATAAGCGCATATAATTAGAACGAATAAAGACAGACCGGACACCCGGAAAGGGGGAACGATGGGGCTTCGTAAAATTTTCGGATTTTCATTGAATTTCGAAAATTTATCTCCAAATGGCTTAAAATGCCTTCATTCCTCTTCAGTATAATGTATTTTCGTAAGGAAATCAATGTAGAATCTTGGGGAATTTAGAGGATTCGTAGAAAAAAACTAAAAAACCCCTTGAAATCTGTGCAAGATTATATTATTATAACCTTGTTCCGAAAAAAATTTCGTTCTCGGGCGAAATTTCGAAAGGTTTTAAGTAACTTTCGGTCCGGCGATCGGCCCGGATCGGGTCCATACATATAAGGAAGGGGCAGAACGATGAGTTTGGTTTCGTTAAAGGATATTGCGAAAGAGTGCGGGGTGTCTGTAGCAACGGTCAGTAAGGCACTGAATAATCATTCCGACATCAGCGAAGAGACGAAGGAACGCGTGATCAAAAAGGCGAGCGACATGGGCTACATGCCGAATTCCGCGGCGCGTATGTTGAAGATGCGTAAGAGCAACACGATCGGCGTGATCTTTGTCGATGAGGCGCATACGGGCCTTAAGCATCATTATTTCAATCACGTGCTCGAGAGTCTGCGAAATGTCGCAGAGGCTGCCGGCTACGACATCATGTTCATCAGCCGCCAACTGAAGGATCCTTACTATGAACACTGCGTTTCCCGCGGCGTTGACGGCGTAGCGATCGTGTGCGTAAACTACGAAGATCCCGAGATCCTTCGCCTGATAAATTCGACACTTCCGGTCGTTACCATTGACCACGTATTCAACAGCTGCACCACGATCCTTTCGGACAATGCGGACGGTATCTGTGAGCTTACAAAATATGCCATTTCCAAGGGCCATCGGAAGATCGCGTACATTCACGGCTATGCTTCATCCGTAACCCAGGAACGTCTGGCGACCTTCTATAAAACATTGTATTCTTATGGCATCGAGGTTCCGGACGCCTATGTTCGTGAGGCAGATTATCTGGATACAAATGGAAGCTACGAGGCAACGAAGAAACTGCTCGAACTTTCGGAGCGACCGACCTGCATTCTGTACCCGGATGACTTCGCAGCTCTCGGCGGTATCAAAGCTATCCATGAAGCCGGACTTTCCATTCCCGAGGATATTTCCATCATCGGTTACGATGGAACCGCCATGGCGGAAGTCCTCACACCGAAGCTTACGACCTGGCAGCAGAACACGCAGAAACTCGGCGAAGAGGCGGCCCGTCGCCTGATCACCGCGATTGAACAGCCGAAGACCGCCATGGTAGAACGCATCGTAGTTCGAGGAAAGCTGATCGAAGGCTCCTCGGTAAAAGATATTCAAAAAGTATAAAAGTTTCGTAGATTTTCGTAAAAAAGTACTTGAATCGAACCGAAAGATGTGCTATACTCTAATCACATCAAGAACGAAAACGTTTAAGATGTTTCCTTAAAGGTCACTCAAGATGCATATAGCTTGTGCATTTTCCTAATGATACTAAACCAAACATTTTCTCTACACCATGAGTCCTGTCGTACCCGGAAGATACGACAGGACTTTTGGTTTTTATTCTCCAATCCAATTTCGCCTCGACAGTTCGTTGCGCGGTGAAAAAACTGTCGCAAGCCTCTAAGCCGAATTTGAGGGTACCGCGTCGACTGAGTCCGTTTTCTTGATGAAAACGACCTCAGCTAGCTCAAAATCGGTCTCGGAAACCGATTTTGCCCCTCATCCGGCTTCTCTCTTGCGACTTTTTTCATCCGCTCGCTCACATGCGAGTCTCAATTGGATGCAGAACACGGAACCCGGCTTCGCCGGCGGAAGAAAAAAGCAAGAAGGTTTCGGGCGTTTTGCTGTTCTGGTGGTCGCCAGTGACATGGA
>DBXX01000017.1:974-15688 GCA_002309675.1 Lachnospiraceae bacterium UBA1201 | reverse complement strand
ATTACTCTATCCTCTCCCCCATACTTCGTACCCCTGGCGTTTCGCCGAGTCGTAAACAGGTCGCATGTTTTTCTCCAGGATGTTCAGGAAGGTTTCTTTCGTGTTCCCGAAGCGATAGAGCTCCTGGCCGGCCCAGATCGAGTGCAAGTTATCTTTGTAGCATTTTTCGAAGAGTTTGTGGATCTTCTCATGGTTATGCACCAGTTCGTACAGGAGGAATTGGTTCTCCGCGAACGGGAGGAAGAAACGGTCCCAGCGCGGAAGGAGGTTGCTCTTCGAGCTGTTCAGGGACGAATCCATCGGCATGAGGTTCCAGAGCTCGTCGTTCATCACGAAGGACCACGGGATGAAGTGGTCGACATCGTACTGTTTCGGAAGCACGGGGCGGCCGGTGAAGACGTCGCGGACTTCGTGCATGTCCAGGATGCCTTCCCAGAGCGTGCGGACGTGGCCCAGTTTGCGCATCTTTTCGTCCATCGGCGCCAGTTTGTAGACCAGGCCGGGGACTTCGGGATTGTTGTTCTGGAGCCATTTGACTTTTTCATACTGGATCCATCCTAAGATGGAGACCGTGTTGTCCTGGATCATTTTCTGCCACATAGGGTTGAAGATGACTTCTTTTTTGAGTTTGCTCGATTCACCCAGGGTGTACGGCAGGGACACGAGCTCTCGGTCAATGCTTGCGATGTAGCGGACCATGCGGCGTTCGCTCTCCCAGTCGGGGATATGACCCTCCTTTGGGAAGAAGCCGGCGAGAGCGCGGTACGGCACCATGTTCGTAAGCTGCGTCTTCGCTGCTTTTAACTCGCTCTCATGCTCGCGGATAGCATTTAGAATCTCGACCCTCGAAGCATGTGCTTCCAGGTTACTGAGCTCGGTCAGTTTGAGCACGGCGCGCTCGAGGCCGTCCTTTACCTGGCCGTCGGCGGGCAGGCCGCTTAGGTGGATGTGGAACTCGCGGACGGAGTACCAGGCACTGACGATCATCTCGTTGATCACGTCGTCGAACGTGACCGCTTCGCGGCCCTCCGCGATCAGTTTCACCAGTGCCTCCAGCCAATAAAACTTATAGCAATAAGAGGGATCCTTCATCATCCGGGAGAAGCCCTCTATGTCCAGCGTATTCTTGTATTCTCCGTCGATCACCAGACTGTATCCGGGTATAGACGGCTCTCTCTGCTTCACTTCACATCACCCCGGTTAAAAGTTGATCTCAATTACTACTTTTTCACGTTATCAGTATAGCATATTCAGGCGTTTAAGTCTACACAAAAAAGCATAGTCGGCATCAAGGGCGGCCTGGCAAAATTAAGGAAAGTCTAAAGTCGACTTTAGTTTAACCTTAAAAACAGGCTTGACTTTCGCTCGGTATTAGTGTATTCTAAAGTTGACTTTAGATTTTCCTAAAAAGGAGATGCGCTATGACATATATTCATCGAACCATAGAAAACAAATTTTTGAGAATGAGTGCATCATTCAAAGCAGTGATGCTGACCGGTGCCAGACAGGTGGGTAAATCCACGATGCTCAAGCACTTGGCGAAAGATAGCGGGCGTGTATATGTTTCCATGGATGATGCTGATGCCCGCAATCTGGCATTGACCGATCCCAAACTATTCTTTCAGATCTATCACCCTCCCATCCTGATCGATGAGGTTCAAAAGGCTCCGTCTCTTTTCGAGCAGATCAAGATCCTTTGCGACGAAACGGAGGAACGGGGACTTTTTTGGCTGACTGGCTCGCAAAGCAGAAAACTCATTCAACATGCAGGCGATTCTCTGGCCGGCAGAGTCGGCATCCTTCAAATGTTCAGTTTGTCGGATAAAGAGATCCGCGGAATTCCGTATGATATTCCGTATGATATTCCTTATGATTTTTCTTTCGACGCATTGAACGCAAGAAGCCGGACCGTCCCGAACTGCAACATCCTCGATATCTATACGCGTATATGGGAAGGCGGAATGCCGGAAATGCTTTCCATGGACCCGGAAATGCGACGGGAATATTGGAACTCCTATATTAATGCTTACCTTATGCGTGATGCTGTCGAAGATAACGGCATCCAAAACATCGAAGGATTCCGTAAGTTCCTGCGAGCTTGCGCGGCGTTTACCGGCGAATTGCTGAACTATCAGGATCTGGCCAATGCATCGGGCGTATCAGCCGTGACTGCGAAGGAATGGATCAAAGTTCTCCAATCTATGGGGATCATCTTCCTTCTCGAACCGTTTTACAACAATGAATTGAAACGTATGGTGAAGACCCCGAAATTATATTTCTGTGATACGGGTCTGTGTGCTTACCTCTCCTCGTGGACCAGTCGTGATACTCTCATGAATGGCGCGGCATCTGGCCATTTTCTGGAGAACTACGTCGTTCTCGAGATGCTTAGAAACCTGACCTATGGTAATAGATCCTACAATCTGAACTTTTATCGTGACTCTAATCAAAAGGAGATCGACGTCGTTCTGGAGGCAGACGGGGTGCTTTCCGCTTTTGAGATAAAAAAAGCCGCTTCTCCGGAAAGGAAAGCCATAAAGGTATTTTCCCTTCTGGAAAAAAGCGGTAAGCCGATGGGACCCGGCGGTATTCTGTGTATGGCAGAAACACCCTTCCCGATCGACAGTAACAACACGCTGATTCCCATCAGCCTGCTGTAGTATTTTACACCAAATCGTTCTGGAAGCGGGACAGGTGCTCGTACGGGAGGATGAGGCGGCCGCGATATAGATAGTCATTAAAAGAGATCATAAGGCCCCCTATTTCTTTTTCTTCTTCGCTGAAGGCAGGGCTTCGTACATCGCTTCCAGCAACTGTGTGAGGAATTCTTTGTTTTCGACATCATCGACCATGAGCATCTCTTTTGCGCCCTCATAAGGTAACTCGAGCTGGGCCTCGGGCATGAGTTTTGCGGCGGCCGGGATGTTCTTCACCAGAAAGCGGTCGTCGTAGATGCCGCCGACGATCTTCCCGCGGTAATAGAGGATATACTCGCCCATCATTGCCCGCCAGGTAATGTCGGATAACCCCGACAACTGTTCCACTATAAAGTCCAAATAATCTTTACTCGATGCCATCAATAGTCTCCTCAAACATGCTCATCTGCTCATATTTCTCCGGCAGGGTGTTTATGTACCGGAAGATCTCATCGGGGTCAGACATCATGCCGTGCTCGCGGCAGAAACTGCTAAAAAAGCCCTTAAGTTCGCGGGCCCGTGGGCTGGGTAACTCGTAGGCATACCCGTAGGTCTTGATGTATTTTTCTTTCATTCCCGGGAAATACCGGTCCAGGGCGGCGTAGTAATACTCGCGGTCGCCCTCGCGCAGGGTCAGGCCCATGCCGAAGTCGACGACGCCCTTTACGCCCACGCGGGCACATTCGTTCAAGATCGCGGTGATGTTTTCTTCCGTGTCGTTGATAAAAGGCAGGATGGGCGTCAGCCAGACGACCGTCGGGATGCTCCTCTCCTGCATCTTCTCGAGCACCTCGATCCGGCGTTTCGTGTTGCAAACGTTCGGCTCCAGGATGCTGCATAAGTGATCATCGTACGTGGTGAGAGTCATCTCCACCACGCATTTTGCGTTGCGGTTGATCGCGTCCAGCAAGTCTATATCCTGCAGGATGCGGTCGGATTTCGTCTGCACCGCAACGCCGAAATCGTTCTTCAGGATGATCTCCAGGCACCGGCGCATCAGGCGCAGCTGCTCCTCGCAGTGCATGTACGGGTCCGACATGGCACCCGTCCCGATCATGGCCTTTCTGCGCTTTTTCTTAAGCGCCGCCTCGAGTAGCTCCGGCGCGTTTTGTTTTACCTCGATATCCTCAAACGGATGCGTGAACTGGTAGCAGCGGCTCCGGCTGTCGCAGTAGATGCAGCCGTGGCTGCACCCGCGATAGATATTCATTCCGAAATGCCCGCCGCTTCCTGTCAGCAGTCCTTTCGCCTCCACAAAATGCATGGTAGTACCTCTCGTTTTTCTAGGAAGTTTTGTTTTGCACTTCCCGTTATTGCGATTTATGCCTTTTTATGCCTAAGACGTAGGTGTGTCTAGCCTTAGGCATGATCTGGCTTCATCCAGGGCTTTTTCATCATATCCCCCCAAACATGACACCTATATGTCATATTTCTTCTTTCACCGGGATCATACTTTCATGCCATATTTCTTAAGATCCACCCGGTTTCCTATGACTTCGATTCCGTCTGCTTCCAGCATTTTCTTCTGGATGCCAGCCCCGCCGAAGACGAATTCTTCTGCAAGCTCTCCTTTTGAATTCACCACGCGGTAGCAGGGGACCCCGTCCGGATCCGTGTTTTTATGCAACGCATTACCGACCGCACGGCTCATGCGCGCATTGCCCGCAAGCTTTGCGACCTGCCCGTAGGTCGCGACCTGCCCGCGTGGGATCTTTTTCACGGCTTCGTATATACGTTTTGTGGGAGAATCGGTCACCAGATCGTAGCTCTCCGTGATCATCTTCTGAATAATATCCGTGGGGATGGTCCCATCTAATATCACTGTGTTCCAGTGCTCTTTATTCTGATGATATCCGGGGATCACCGCGGCGTATTTGTCGCGCCAATAGAAGCGCAACATCGGATCCACTTTTATGTTTATGCAAATATATCCGTCCCTCTCGTAGGTCCATAGAAATGCCTTTTTATTCGCGCGGACCCGAACGAGCTGCCAGTTCGGATCATGAAACGGTGCCTCCTGATACGTATCGGGAAATGATAATCCGAATGCAAGCACCTCTTCTCTGGTTTTCATAACTTCCTCCTCTTAGCGCCCGGTCATGCGCCGGGCCACGTCACCGTCTGATCTGCTTTCCATTATAGCAAATGGCGACTAAGCAGTCAATTTTCATGTACAGCCCCATCCGGCCTGAAACATATGGTATAATATCCTCATACATATCCGAAAGGCAGGTACTCGTTTTGAAGATCGACAGACTGATCGGGATCCTCTCGATCTTACTACAGAAGGATAAAGTGACGTCGACGGAGCTGGCGGAGCGGTTCGAGGTGTCGCGCAGGACCATTCTGCGGGACGTCGAGTCGCTGAACATGGCCGGCATACCGATCGTGTCGGAGCAGGGCCAGGGCGGCGGCATCTCGATTCTGAGCGGCTACAAAATGGACCGCACGCTGCTCTCCTCCGACGAGATGCGCGCCATCCTGTCGGGGCTGCAGAGCCTGGACAGCGTCAGCGGGACGAACCGCTACCGCCGCCTGATGGAGAAGCTTTCCCTGGACGGTTCCACCTCGGTCAATGCATCGAACCACATCATCATTGACCTGGCCAGCTGGGATAAAGCGGCCGTCGCGGAGAAGATCGAACTGATCACGCGGGCCATGGAGGAGCGCCGCGACATCGCGTTCACCTACTTCTCGCCGCGCGGCGAGACCACGCGCGCCATCGAGCCGTACCACCTGATCTTCCAGTGGTCGTCCTGGTACGTGTGGGGCTACTGCACCGCGCGCCGTGACTACCGCATGTTTAAGCTTACGCGCATGACCGACCTTAAACTCTCCGACACGCCATTCGCCGAGCGCGAGGTTCCGGAATATGTCAGTGATAAGGGCTTCCACTCCGAGCAGGAGGTCACCGCCACCGTGCGGTTCGACGCATCGCAGAAGTGGCGCGTGATCGACGAGTTCGGCCCGGATCGCCTGCAACACACAGACGATGGAGCCCTTCTGGTTACTTTTACTTATGAGGATGCGCCGTCGCTCTACCGGTACATATTGTCGTTTGGGGACGATGCGGAGATCATCGGACCCGAAGAGATCCGGCGCGGGTTCGCGAAGGTCGCAAAAAAACTTGCAAAAAAATATGAAACATGACAAACTCATGTCATGTTTCATGCATTATACTGTGCATATCAAAACAAAACGGAGGTATGCAAGATGCAAAATGTTTATGAAAACTGTCCGGTATTTGAGAACGAACGGTTCGAATTCCGGTTATTGACCGAAGGAGATATCGACGATCTGCTCGAGGTCTACAGCGATAAAAACGCCCTGCCCTTCTTCAACAGTGACAACTGTGACGGGGATAACTTCTACTATCCCACGAGGGAGCGGATGGCACAGGCTGTCGATTTCTGGCTCTACTCTTATCGTGAAAAATGGTTCGTGCGCTGGACCATCGTGGATAAAACGATCGGTAAGGCGATCGGCACCATCGAGATGTTCCACCGTCTGTCGGAGGACGCATTCAACCACATGGGGCTGCTGCGGCTCGACGTACGCAGCGACTATGAGAAGACCGATGTGCTGCGCGAGCTTTTCGCGCTCTGCATCCCTCCCGCCTTCGAGCTGTTCGACTGTGACACCTTCGTGACGAAGATCCCGATCTACGCCGTGGAACGCGCCGCAGCCGCGTCGCAGTTCGGATTTACGAAGTCCGACGAACTCCTGCTCGGCGGCGAAGACCGCTACCTCTACAACGGATACTGGACCGTGACTTCTTCTCCCGAATGTACGTATTCGAGTTGATCGCCGAGGATGGCCTTCATCACGTCGTATGCTACGGTGCCGGTGCAGTGGCAGGTCACGAACCGTGTCGGATACCGCTTAAGTTCCCGTGCGATCTCTTCGATCTCGCGCAGCTCGGTCTCGCGGTAATCGGTCTTCTTCATGAGGTGGAAGCCGCTGATCACCAGGTCCGGCGCAGCCCCGTATTTCGCGGTATACGCGTCCAATATGCTTAAGATACCATTGTGCGCGCAGCCCGACATCAGAACGGTCTTCCCATTCTGTCGGATCACGAGGAAATGCTCGTGCCCGAACTCGTCGCGCTGAAACGTATCGCCCACCCGTACTAAGAGGCGTTTATTCGTGAAGGGCAATGCGTGGCTGCGTTCTTTTATCGTTAATAGTTCCAATTCATCGTCGAGCACCGTATCTCCGTGCAGAAAATGCACCTGCGGCAGCCCGGCGATGTTTTTGTCTATGCCTATATAGCGGTAGCGCACAGGCGCATGCTCGCCGTCGTCTGCATAGTAGTCTCCCGTCGCCGAAGCCTGCATAAAGATCTTCGCCGCAGGGTTCACCGCGGCAAATGGCAAAATGCCGCCCGAATGATCGTAGTGGCCGTGGCTCAGGATGACCGTGTCGATCGACGCGAGGTCGATGCCCAGCTGACGCGCATTCTGCAGCGTTTCCCCGGAAGGTCCCAGGTCCAGCAGCAGCTTATGTTTCTCCGTCTCCACGTAAAAGGAAAGGCCGTGCGCAAATGCACAGCCGTCCGCTCCCTCTGTATTTTCGATCAAGTTGATGATCCTCATTTTCGTTTCTCCCATGTGTCTGTTCTGATTTTCGATCAGAATGTGAGGTAGGTGTCCGGGATCTCATGTCGCGCCATGGCCTCTTCACAGCGGAAGATTGCCTGATCTAGGGAAATGAACTCTCTGGCCTTCAAGCCCTTCATCATATAGATGAGTGCCGGCTCCGAGCGGAAACGCGGCGGAATGTCGATCTCGGCGTTTTGGGCCAGATAGGCCTCCGACTCGGCGTAATCCCTGCGCGCCTGCGCGAGCCGTTCCTCCGTACGTGCGATCTGCCACTTGATCTCGGCACTTCTCCTAGTCACAATGAAAACGCCGATGGCCGGAATATAGATCGGCGCAAATCCGACGAGGATCATGAGCAAAGTATGGAGCGGCGTCGGCAGCGTTTTGTTCAGTGCAACTACGAAGAAAGCGCCGATAAACAGCACGCCCAGGCCCTTGAAAAAGCCCCTTATGACCATATCCTTCGTCCCGTAGATCCGGTTTTCACTCAGATCTGCTTTGTATTCACCGATAACACGAGGCAGATTCTTTATGTCATAGTCCGCATTTCCGTTACGGATCAGTTCGGGTTTGATCTTTTCGATCCTCTGAAGGATCGTATCCGCCATCTCGGCACGGGCATCCAGTCGACCGTGCTCCAGGTCGTAACCTTTATTTCGGTTCGTTTCGAGCTGTACCGCTGCACCGCAGTACTGGCAATAGAACAACGACTGGTGAATGTTTTCGACATTCAGGTTACCGCCGCAGGACGGACATTGGATCGATTTGATAAGCATCTAATTCATCCTCCATTCCTTAACCACTTCCCCTATATACAGTATATCAGATATGTTGCCGGATGTCCATAAAAAGCCTGCTTTTGAATGATCATGCTTTTCCTGTGATCTGTTTTAATGACACCAGAATGAGCGGCAGATACATAAATATCAGGTTCAGCCTCTGCCACAGTCCTTCATTGTGGATCCAAGTATCCTTGAATTCCGGTTTATCCGACATGACGAACAGAACGAAAACCGAGCCCGGCCTTAAGCCGGGCTCCTATCTATTTTACTGATATCCTTCGTAATCTTCACTGCCGATCAGAATGTCCCGGCGGTACAGTTCCATGAACCGGTCCACCGCCGCCGCTTTTTCATCCCAGAAGGCGCGCGCCTGCGGCGTCACCACCGGGCAGTCGTGCTGCTGCACATGTGTATATCTCTGATAATGCTCGTAGCAATCGTAGAAGTCCGCTTTTTCCTTCCGTCCTCGTACGATCATCGTGTCCATCACCAGGCCCATGAGCCCCATGTCATCCAACAGGTCCGCCTCCATGAGCATGACCAGATTGCGGTCCGTCTGCGGATCCTGCAAGCGGTGTTTCTCGGAGTGCGCTCCGACCAGATACGCGATGTATTCGGTCCGCTCCTGCGAGAAGCCGTGCTCCTGCAGGTACTGCCTCGTGATCGGTACGCCGGCGGTCGCATGATCGATCCCCAGGGCGTCACTGGTCGCGCGGCCCACATCGTGGAAAATGGTCGCGATCATCAGGTCTTCGTAGCGAAGTCCCGTTTTATCCGGCGTCGCGTCATAGAGACGTTTCGCCCAGCCCAGCACGCGTTTGGTATGCTCAAAGCGCGTATAGCCGAACTCCAGCTTGTGGAAGCCCACATTTCCTATGCCTTCGGTCTGCTTTTCCTCCAGCATCTCCTGCACGAAGCGGAGCATGCCTGTGTAATCAGCCGGGCCCAGCGCGCGAATCGCCGCCGCTTCAGTCCTCTCATAACTGCGCCGGCGCAGGAAACGATCCGCCATGTCCATGACACGCATCTCCCGTTCCATGTGCGCCTCACCGAAACGCTCGAACGCTTTTCGCGTTTTGTAAACTGCCCGGGACAGTGCTTCCACCCATACGGGTTCGGCACCTTCCTCTACTTCGTGCGGGTCCGGTTTTCGCTCCACGGTCTCATCCTCGACGTCGCAGAGATAGTAATAATTCTTCTGTTCAAAGATACCGTGCGGGTCCATGCTGTCCTGTTGTCTGCGGATCACGATCCCGAACTCCTCTATAGTCTCGGGTCGCACCACATAGCCGGTCTCCTCCGCCACTTCCCTAACCAGTGCCTGCTCCGGCGTCTCGCCGGGCTCCAGTCCGCCTCCGGGAAATTCATAGCAGTCCCAATTCCGGATATAATTGACCAGAACCTTCCCGTCCTTCAGGATAATGGCTCGCGAAGAAGGTCGCTCGTAGACAGGCCCATCCGGATCATAATTCTGACGGTCCATGCGAAATAATTCTTTCATAGAAGTATTCATATCCGTTCTGCTCCTGCATCGATTTCTTATGCATTTATCATACCATACAGCAGATCAAACAGCAAGAATATTACGGCCTTGGATTTATTCCCTCTCCAGTTCGAAGTAGATCATGGTTCCTGCATCCAATGTCGGTGTATAAAGTTCTATCGCCTCTCCGCACTCGAGCACGATCTCCGTCAAATGTTCAGCAGAATCTTCACCTGAAGCAAGAGATGATGTATTATCAAAATTGAGATAATAACCTTCACCTGATACATGAAATGTTTCCGCTGACCATCCGTAATTCGTTCTCCTCCCGGGTGCATTTTCGCAATGCTCAAACTAAAACCGAGCCCGCGCCTTAAGCCGGGCTCCTATCTATTTTACTGATATCCTTCGTAGTCTTCACTGCCGATCAGGCTGAAAATCACAAACGCTTCTGTCTTTACATCGGCCGATTGTGCCACTCATATTCCGGGTGCCGGTCGTAATAGTCCTTTTTGACTTCGTACATGCGGGCATCGGCCGTCTGCATGGCCTTGATGATGCCGCCGGATTCGTCGCTGTGGCAGGCGCCGACTGCAAAGTGTGCACGGTTCGGACGCTCACAGTTTGCCAGAAGCGTCTCATTCAGTTTCGCGAAATCTTCAGCCGAAGTATTCGTCGCAATGGCCATGAATTCGTCGCCGCCGATACGGTAGATCTCGGCATCCTTCCCGCAGAGCTCCTTTAGGGTCGTCGCGACGTCTTTCAGGAGGTTATCGCCAGAGAGGTGCCCCTTCGTGTCATTGACCGTTTTCAGACCGTTGACATCGATAAAGAAGACGCCAAACGGTTTCGCAATAGGTGTCGTACCGTTCAGATCGTCGCTGATGCGGTTGTTCATCGCATTACGGTTGAATACGCCGGTCAGAAGGTCGGTCGAACTCATGATCTTCATCTTACGGATGTTCATCTCGTTCGCGATCTCCGCGGACAAAATGAAGGATGTGAGGTTCAGGGTCTCGCGGAGCATAAGGGTCTTCGTCTCATCGAAATTCGCGGCCCACATGTAGCCGATCGTCTCATCGCCGGAACGAAGAGGAAACATAACGAGTCGCTCGACGTCCGCGATCTTTAAGGACGCCACCCACTCCGGGGAGATCTTAGCGGCATTTTCCATATCCTTCTCGTTCGTGATGATGTAACAGTTGCTCTTGTTGATCAGGCGCGGCCAGGTCTCGACGATGCTGAAGAAATCATCGTCCAGATAGGATGCCATCGGAAGGATCTCGGGATCGTCGATCTTCGCCTCACTTAAGACGGAGCAGCGACGGTTCGCGAAATCCGTCAGAAGGATGCGGCAACCTTTCGCGCCGCACTGCACGCGGATGTCCTCCACAACGGAATCGATCGCTTTCTGGAAATCATTCGTTTCACGAAGTTTGAGACAGGTCTTGATCACATGCAGCGCCGTCTCGGACGAAACGTCCGTGAGTTTTTCGATCTCCGCCTTTGGGTTCATCTCATAGGAGAACAGAATGATGCCTTTATTCGGATCGTCCGACGTCAGCGGCGTCAGGAACACCTCCATCCAGGCATTGTATAATTCGATATCGAAATATGTGTGGATCGGCCGGTTTTTGCGGACGCAGTCGTCACACAGACTCTCGAAATTCTGGGTCTTCGGGATGTAACGCGTGTAAGGCACATTCGTCACAAAGTCATCCAAATTCTGAACGACCGTGTGCTTATAGGCTTCATTTGCCTCGATGACCATGTACCGTTTATCGTCATCCTCTTCATTCAGATCGACGGACAATACACATGCGACCCGGTTGAATTTTTCTACGAAATCTTTATAATCCACGTTCATCCTCCACCCCGGATCCTTAACGTCTCTCTCTGTACCGTTTTTTTCGGTCTTTGATCGATCCGATGTGTAACTCGGCGACTTCAGTCTCTCTGTCATATCCTCCTTCGGAAGGGGGCGGTCGTAATAGTAGCCCTGGATGACGTCCACACCGAGATCGTTCAGGATCTCGATCTGCGTTCTCTGTTCGACGCCCTCCGCCACCGTATCCAGCCGGATCTCTCTGGCCAGCTTAACGATATAGGTCAGGATCGCGATATCCTTATCGTTTACATTGTCCACGAAACCTTTATCGATCTTCAGTGTATCGAAGGAAACCTCGCGAAGCAAGGTCAATGACGAGCTCACGCTTCCGAAATCGTCGATGGATACTTTGTAACCCAGTTCATGCAATGCGTCGACAAAGTTACTCAGCACGCCGATGGAGAATTCATCGCTGCTCTCCGTCACCTCGATCTCGATGAGGTTCTTCGGGATGCCGGCTTCCTGTACGACCTGGTCGATGTGGTGCGCCAGGTTCGGGTCAGTCAGGTTGCGTCTCGAGCAGTTCACCGAGATCACCGGAACATCGATGCCCTCTTCCAGCCAGCTCGCGATGTCCGCGCAGACCGTCTTCAGGATGAAAAAATCCAGCAGGCAGACCGTGTCGTTCGCTTCCATGATCGGGATGAATACGCCCGGAGATATCATCTTGTCGTTGTGGAACCATCGGGTCAATGCTTCGGCGCCGCAGAGTTTACCGGTCTTCGAGTTGACCTTCGGCTGGTAGAACGGGCGGAACTCTCCGTTCGCGATACCGGCCCGGATGTCGCTCTCCAGCTTCTTTTTCTCGGCGATCGCGTCGATGGTCTCCTGTGTCAGCCATACGACATCTTCCGTGTCTTTTTCTTTTGCTTCGCCGAGCGCGTGGGACGCGAGGATCAGGATGTCCTCACCCTTCAGGTCGGTGCGGTCGATCATGTATACGCCGATGTGGGCGGACAATGTGACTCGTTCCTCCTGCCCCGTTATGATATTTGTAAACGGTACCTCAACGCCCTTCAAGACCTTCAGACAGCTGTCCAAATTCTTCTTTTTGATGATCGCTACGAATTTATTACCATACTGTCGGCCCAGGATCTCGTCCTTTTCGACCAGGCCCAGCATGATGTTACCGAAACCGGCCAGAACGCGGTTACCGTTCTCGATTCCGTAGATGCGGTTGATCTCGGAGAATTTCCGCAGGTCGAAGACCACGGCAGCGTATTCTTTCAGTTTCGGATTTCCCTTCATGGAATTCAGCCATTCTACGTAGCCGTGCTCGTTCGCCAGTCCCGTCCTGGCCTCGGTACGCGAGGCTATGTAGATCTCTTTTTCTTTGTGGATCATGTTCTCGAAGAACACCATCAGGACGGATACGCCGACGCAGATGTTCATCAGTGAGTTGCCGTAGAACAAGCTCTGGAGCACCTCGCCTGCCATGGGCAGAGCGACATAAGAAAGCAGGACCAGGCGCTGGCTCAGCGTCGTTCTTTCCTTATGCTGCAAAACGATCGTCGCGACTAAAATCGCGCCAAACGTGGGGATGACCGCAGCCAGCCAGAACAACGGTCCGCGCTGGTAGACATTGTCCGAGTCAAAATAATAATAGATGCCTGTGAACTGCGAAACAGTGATGAGGATGAGGCCGACCGCTACGACTATGCACACAGCAATAGCGCGCTTCCGGCAAGGCATGTCGGCCTTCAGGTCGAAACGGTCGAACAGGCGGACGCCCACCAGCATCGCGTAGAATAAAAGCAACAATATGATCATGTAGTAAACGCCCGCGTTTACTAAGTGCATGATAAATACGTCTGTCGGAGATTTGCTGCCCCGATAGACATAAAAAAGATACTCGCAGATCAACATGACTCCGCAAGACAGATTCAACGAAAGGACTACCGACTTTCGAATGCGAAGGGGATCCTTGCTAACTGAGTAGACTAAGGCCGAAAGAAGGCAGAAGATCGCTTCAAATAACAAAAATGATATATGCGCAGTAAGTACATCGATCATAACATACGCTCCATTCTTTACTACCTTTTATCATAGCACAAAGCGTGTTAGATTTCTATAATTTTACGCTGATTTTTTAGAAAAAAAGCCACCAAAATGACAATTTTACGTCATTTTGGTGGCTATTAAACACTGTTCCGTTCCGGGGCGCCTTAGAAAAGCAACCGAAAGTTCTATTTCATGCTGTTTTGGTGGCCAGTCACTTAGCATATAGTCTCCGAAGGTGAAAGAAAAGCCACCAAAAATTTAGATTTTCATCACTTTGGTGGTCGGGCGCATGATGAAGCCCTCCAAAAAGCAAAGAAAAAGCCACCAAAAGCCACGATTTTCATGGTTTTGGTGGCCGGTCACCTACTTACACTTTCATATAGCCATATGAATAAATGAGAAAGAGTTTACCCTTAGATCATATCAACCAGCGCCCGGATAGCTGGATTTACGTTTTTATCCTTATGCACGAAGAGCTGCGAGTAAATTGGGAATGCGCTGCCTGCCCAGTTCAGCCGAACGAGTGTTCCGGCTTTTACCTCTTCTTCTGCCGCCATATCGGGCATGAAGGCAACGCCGAGTTCGTTCGCGGCAAATTGCTTCAGGATCTCCTTACTGCTCGTCTCCAGCGCGATCCTGGGACGTACGCCGGCGCGCTCCAGATCCTCGAGCAGCATCTTTCGGAAACTGCAATTGTGCGCGGTCAGGAGCAGAGGCACATCCGTAAGGTCCTGCTCTGTAACACGCTTGCGCGCGGCCAGCGGATGCGCCGGCGCCGCATAGAAACACAGGCGCTCCTCCGTCTTCCCGAGTAGGCGCAGGTCCTCCCGTTCGATAAGCGGGTTCAGGGTGTAGCACAGATCCAGGGTTCCGTTCTTCAACTGCTCGGGAAATGTATCATGCATGATGAACTGGATGCGGATGTCCACCTTCGGGTTCGCCCGCGTATAAGCGAGCAAAAGTGGCGGGAAGCGGTTGTAACAAAGCGACTCAGAGATACCAAGTTTCAATACGCCGGAGGGTTCGTCCGACATTGGGACGTCGGCCAGGATCTCCCGCTCCAGCTGCTGCATCTTCCGCGCGTGGACGAGTAGGCGCTCTCCCGCCGCCGTCAGGCTCACAGACTTTCCCAGGCGGTCGAACAGCATAACGCCGAGTTCGTCCTCCAGTTGCTTGATCTGCATGGTCACCGTAGACTGCGCGTAGCCCAGTTCATTGGCCGCAGCAGAAAAGTTCCCCGTCTCCGCGATCTTCAAAAATGTC
>DBXX01000017.1:404-801 GCA_002309675.1 Lachnospiraceae bacterium UBA1201 | reverse complement strand
ATAACGAACTCGTAAAGATCATCAAGGATACCGTCGTACCGAATTTCTTAAACATCCGCACCTCGATCCGTGCCTATGACCGCGACGCCCTCTGCTGCGGCGCGCCGTGCTGGCGCTGGGCCTACCACGCCCTACATTCCGCGGACAAATGGTTCATCAATCCTTTTGAGTATGAGGAGCCTGCCTTTCACGAGGAGGGCTTGGATAACCCGGACAATGCAACTTCGGTCGTTCTTTCCGATGAGCAGCTGCTGGCCTACCTCGATCAGATCGAGAAGAAGACCCTCGACTACCTGGATACATTGACCGACGACATGCTGTACGAGAAGCCAGAGAACTGCATTTACACACGCATGGAGCTGGTTTTGCGCCAGTACCGCCACCTCTCCTTCCACAC
>DBXX01000017.1:0-360 GCA_002309675.1 Lachnospiraceae bacterium UBA1201 | reverse complement strand
GACCAGTACATCGATGACGGCGTCTTCTTCGGAAGGTACCGCAAGGGCCAGATCAAGGCCGAGAAAGCCTGATCATTCCAGCCCGTTCTTCTTGTTGAACTTTTTGTACTCCTTCGCCCACTTTGATATTTCTTTCTTCTTGGCATAGTTGCGCCGGTTTTCAGCGCCGAGGTCTTTGTACAAAAGGTAGCGCTCCTCGGACAGTTCTCCGCTGGCAAAGGCTGCCTTGATGGCGCAGCCGGGCTCGGAAACGTGACGGCAGTTGCTGAACTTACACTGGCTCTCCAGTTCCACGATATCGGCAAATGTGTCGTCGATGCCGTCCTGCGCCTGTGCCATGCCGATCTCGCGCATGCCGGG
>DBXX01000060.1:6309-12887 GCA_002309675.1 Lachnospiraceae bacterium UBA1201 | reverse complement strand
GAGCCTTATCGATGTTCTCGAAATCTACTGCGGAGTTACCAGCTACTCTCTCGGACAGAACCTTTGTGATAGCTGCGGTCAGTGTGGTCTTACCATGGTCAACGTGGCCGATGGTACCAATGTTACAATGGGGTTTTGTTCTTTCAAACTTAGCCTTTGCCATTTTAAACTTCCTCCTAAATTTACCTTTTCGGTTTTTAAAATTGTATTTTTGAAATAAATAGGCTGTTTCGAGTATAAATCAAATCTCACTCAAATGCAAGCACTATTTCATAAAATCGCCGTTTTACGGGGATTATTTACCGGTCTTTGCGGACAATACCTTATCTGCAACGTTCTTAGGAACCGGCTCGTACTTCTCGAAGAACATGGAATAGTTACCACGGCCCTGGGTCTTAGAACGCAGGTCGGTGGAGTAACCGAACATCTCGGCGAGCGGAACGTAGCCGCGGATCATCTTACCACCGCCGATATCGTCCATACCTTCGATACGGCCACGACGGGAGTTGATGTCACCGATAACATCGCCCATGTAATCTTCAGGGGTGCTTACCTCGACCTTCATGATCGGCTCGAGAAGGATCGCGCCGCCCTTCTGCATAGCTTCCTTAAATGCCATGGAACCGGCAATGTGGAATGCCATTTCGGAAGAGTCGACTTCATGGTAAGAACCATCAAATACGTTGGCATGTACGCCGAGAACAGGGAAACCGCCCAGGATACCGCACTTGGTAGCCTCTTCGATACCCTCGCCGACAGCAGGGATGTATTCCTTCGGAATAGCACCGCCGACTACCGTAGACTCGAACTCGAAGGTCTTCTCGCCATTGGGTTCCATAGGTGTGAAGATAACCTTACAATGCCCGTACTGTCCACGACCACCGGACTGCTTAGCGTACTTACTGTCGACAGTAACTTCCTTCGTGAAGGTCTCTTTATAAGCAACCTGAGGAGCGCCGACATTAGCCTCTACGTGATACTCTCTCTTAAGACGGTCTACAATGATCTCCAGGTGAAGCTCACCCATACCGGAGATGATGGTCTGACCAGTCTCCTGATCCGTGTGAACACGGAAGGTCGGATCTTCTTCTGCAAGTTTCGAGAGTGCCTCGCCCATCTTACCCTGAGCTGCCTTAGTCAGCGGCTCGATAGCGATATCGATAACGGGCTCCGGGAATACCATGGACTCGAGGATTACCGGGTGCTGCTCGTCGCAGATCGTATCACCGGTCGTGGTAAGCTTGAAGCCTACAGCTGCGGCGATATCACCGGAGTAAACCTTATCCAGTTCGGTTCTCTTATTTGCATGCATCTGAAGGATACGTCCGACACGCTCCTTCTTTCCTTTTGTTGCGTTCAGTACGTAGGAACCTGAATTCAATGTTCCGGAATATACACGGAAGTATGCAAGCTTACCTACGAACGGATCCGCCATGATCTTAAATGCCAGAGCGGAGAAAGGCTCTTCATCAGAAGAATGACGAACGACCTGATTTCCATCCAGATCCACACCTTCGATCGAAGGAATGTCGGTAGGTGCGGGCATGTACTCAAGGATCGCATCCAGAAGCTTCTGAACGCCCTTGTTACGATATGCGCTACCACAGCAAACCGGGATAATGGAAACATTGATCGTTGCAGCACGAAGTGCTTTCTTCAGATCTTCGGTAGAAGGCTCCTCACCCTCAAGATACTGCATCATGAGATCGTCGTCGGTCTCACAGATCGCTTCGATCATGTTGGTTCTGTACAGCTCCGCATCATCCTTCATATCATCCGGAATAGCGGTAACCTCTACGTCCTCACCCTTATCGCCATGATACAGGTAAGCCTGCATCTCAAAAAGGTCGACAACACCCATGAAGGAGTCTTCCTTTCCGATCGGCAACTGGATCGGAACTGCATTGTGACCCAGACGGGTCTTGATCTGCTCTACTGCACTGTAGAAATCAGCGCCCAGGATATCCATCTTGTTGATGAATGCCATACGCGGAACGTTGTACTTATCCGCCTGACGCCATACATTCTCAGACTGCGGCTCAACGCCACCCTTTGCACAGAAAACGCCGACAGCGCTATCGAGTACACGCAGGGAACGCTCAACTTCTACGGTGAAGTCAACGTGTCCGGGGGTATCGATAATGTTGATACGATGCTCAAGAGCACCGGGCATCTTCTTAGCTTCTTTTTCCAAAGTCCAATGGCATGTCGTTGCGGCGGAAGTAATCGTGATACCTCTCTCGGCTTCCTGCTCCATCCAGTCCATGGTCGCAGTACCCTCGTGAGTATCACCAATCTTGTAGTTAACACCGGTGTAGTACAAAATACGCTCGGTCAATGTAGTCTTACCTGCATCGATGTGCGCCATGATACCGATGTTTCTGGTTCTCTCTAACGGATATTCTCTACCAGCCAAGGTTTTTTCCTCCTATTACACGCATTAGAATCTGTAGTGAGCAAATGCCTTGTTTGCATCTGCCATCTTGTGCATGTCTTCTTTTCTCTTTACGGATGCGCCTGTGTTGTTAGCTGCGTCCATAATTTCATTGGCCAATCTCTCTTCCATGGTCTTCTCGCCTCTCTTGCGGGAGAACATGGTAAGCCAGCGAAGGCCTAAAGCCTGTCTACGGTCTGCTTTAACCTCGATCGGCACCTGATAGGTAGCGCCGCCGACTCTCTTAGCCTTAACCTCGAGAACAGGCATGATGTTGTTCATAGCTTCTTCGAATACTTCTACTGCGGGCTTGCCAACCTTAGCTTCCACGCGCTCGAATGCGCCATAAACGATCTTCTGAGCAACTCCTCTTTTACCGTCCAACATGATGTTGTTAATAAGCTTAGTAACAACCTTGTTGCCGTAAATAGGATCTGCTAATACGTCTCTCTTTTGAGTATGTCCTTTACGTGGCACGTATCTTCCCTCCTAACTCATATTTACCGCTTTGCGGTAATAAATTACTCATCGGTACTCACAAAATAATTGTGTTCGCGCTCGGTTCTTGTATCCTAAACCCGCCGCATATCGCGGCGTCTGCAACCGTCAGGGGTTCTCGTTCGAATGCCGGCACTAATCTTTATTTTGAATTACTTCTTTGCGTCTTTCGGTCTCTTAGCACCGTACTTGGAACGCGCTTGTCTTCTCTTAGCAACACCTGCGGTATCCTGTGTTCCGCGGATGATGTGGTATCTGGTACCGGGAAGGTCCTTTACACGACCGCCACGGATCAGAACGACGCTGTGCTCCTGAAGGTTGTGACCTTCGCCGGGGATGTAGCTCGTTACTTCAATACCGTTGGAAAGACGAACTCTGGCGATCTTACGAAGTGCAGAGTTAGGCTTCTTCGGGGTAGCTGTCTTAACAGTTGTGCATACGCCTCTCTTCTGAGGAGCGCTGGAATCTGTCATAACCTTGTGCAGGGAGTTATAAGCCTTCTGCAATGCAGGTGCTGTGCTCTTCTTTGCACTGGTCTGTCTACCCGTCTTAACCAGCTGATTAAATGTAGGCATTCTCATTCACCTCCTGTGGTAATATTTCTAAATCTTATGCTGCGACGCTGCGCTTTTCTCCGTTCGGTTGTTACGAAGTTCTTCCGAAACCGCCCCTCACACAGTCTGTGTAAACGGGCAATTTCCCTCTGAGCCCGAAAAATGGGCGCAAAAAGGGCGCAAAAAGCCGCATGCCAAATAATTATAGCAATGCGGCTTTGGTTTGTCAAGATATTTTTTTTACGGGCGGCCGAAATCGGCAAGTGCCCTTAATCAGCTGTTGCCTCAGTTTCCCCGGGCGCTTCCGTCTCGGTAAACAACGCGCGGTGATACCGCGACCCTTCATTCGGATTGGAAGTTATGAAATTCCTCCGCCCTGTTTCTCTAAGGCCTGCTCAAACCCCTACAGCTCGATAAATGTTTCGCCACGTTTCATCGCCTCGCTGATCTTCTTCAGCGCCTCTACCGCAGCCTCCTCCGTCTCGAACGTGTACAACGGCTCCCACGACGAAATGCGCGTCTGCACGATCAGCGTCTGCCCGTCGACCTTCAGTCCGCCGTAGCAATTGAGCTGCTTCTTCTTATCCGGGCTCAGCACCCGCGTCACCGGCCAGCCCTGCACGACCGTCCCGTCCTTCTTCACAAACGTATGGTCCGCCATGAACTGCTCCCAGCCCTCGACGAAACTCTCGGGAAATGAACCCATCACGGCCTCATCGACCGCTTCCTCGATCCCGCCGACCAGCTCCTCGAGCGCATCCCGAATCTCTTCAAACATATCTTTGATCGAATCTTCCTGCATCGGTATGCCTCCCGTCACTCGTTATAATATCCGCACCCGTGTCTCTCCGGAGCCTCGCTTCCGGATTCATATCTTGCGCGGAACTCCATGTTGATCTCGCGGATCTCTTTCTTCCCGTCGATGTAATCCTGGTACATCTCCGCCAGCCCTGCCATGCAACCATCACAGGCGCCGCTGATATTGCCCAGAGATTCTTCAACGATCTGCTCGCGTTCTTCCCGGGTCGTGTCTGCAATTAAATAGGATCTCATAGTTTCCTCCGAAATCATTATACTGCCCCTTCGATCATTTGCTTTCAGCCATTTTTCTTAGTTCGTTTTCTCGTTCGATGTGCGTTTCCAGATCTGCGAGTCTTGTAGGAACGGGAACATGACTCTCCCGGTCGGTCAGTTTCATCGCGAGCGCACAGGCTGTATCCAGGGAGATATAATTCCCCACGGAAACGAAGATCGGTCTGACATCCTTATGTGTTCTCAATGTCCTGCCATACACTTCACCGTCTATGACGATATCCGTAAAACTTCCTGCTTCATTTTCAGGTTCAATGTAATCTGTCTGCTTATCGACGCGATAATAGGACTTCGCAACTCCGAACGTCGGCTTGTTTATGTAAAAGGAAGCGTGCGTAGCGATGCCCATATGGCGCGGGTGAAGATAGCCGTTTCCGTCAAACACGAAGATATCCGGACTGGTTTCCAGTAAAGCCACCGTTTTCAGGATCAGCGGAAGCTCTCTGAATGCAAGAAATCCGGGCATATACGGCACTTCGATCTTTCCACTGCAGTGCTTCTTTTCAACCACCTTATGCGTGTCAGCATCGATGATGACAATGCAGCAGACCGCATACTCTTCATCATCGTTTTTCCAGTATGCAAGGTCAACGCCGGCAATGCGCTTTACGTCTTTAATTTCAAATTTGTCGACAAGTTCTATCCGGTCACGCAGTTCATTCTGTTGTTTCAGGAATTCTTCCTGCATAGCTTTTATCTCTGCTTCTGATCTTACTTCGTCTTCTCCGTCATGGCACCTTCTTTGATCTCGATGGTGCCATCACATTTGATGTCCTTGCTGTCTGCACGGTAAGTCACCGTACCTCCTTCGATCTTCACGGAAGTGACTGCCTGGATGGCATCATCACCCGCGTCGACCTCTACAGTACCGCCTTCCATAAGGAAGAAGCCCTTCTCCGCATCCTCCTCGTTGGAAACCTTGAAGCCGTCCTTAATGGCATCCACCTTGATGGTTCCCTCTTTGATCGTGATGCTGTCATTGCCCCGGATGCCGTTCTTCACAGCCTTTACGGTAATGTTGCCGCCGCTGATCTTCAGATCATCCTTCGAAACGATACCGTTGTTATAGTTGCCGTTTACGATCAGCTCGCCGCTTCCTTTAATAGTCAGGTCGTCCTTCGAAAACAGGCAGGCATTCGGCTCATCCGAGTCACCCTCTAACTCATAGACCTGTGAGTCGGTGAGTATATTCGTTGTGTTCTTCTTCAGATCGATGACTACCTTATCTGCGGAAACCGCGTAGAACGGTGCGCCATCCTTATTTGTAATGTCGACACCTTTGAACTCGATCTCGACCTTATCTTCCTTCGTCAACTCGACGCGCAGCTGACCGTCCGTCAAAGTTCCCGAAACCACATACGTGCCGGGTTTCTGGATGATGACCTTCTTCCCTTCGAGGAATACGCAGTCCTTCGCTCCGCCTTCCACGGTCGTCTTACCACCGTCGGCCAATGTGATCACGGCCTTCTCTTCTTTTTCCGCCTTCGTCTCACCCGGAGCCTTCGTTTCCTTCGGAGCTTCGGTCGTCTTTACCTCCTCTGTTGCCTTCGTCTCCTCCGGCTTCGCCTCCGTCGTATCTGCAGGCGCCTGCGTAGCCTTTGTATCATCGACAACCGTAGTCTGCACTTCCTGTGTGGTAGGATCTGCTACCTTCGTCGGTGTCGTATCCGTATTACATGCCGTCATGGCCAATGTCAGGCATCCCACTGCAAACAATGTCTTAAACTTCTTCATATTGATTTGTAACCTCCTCTACCTATATAAATGGGGATTTTTCAAAACTCACGCGTTCCATCATACCACACTTTTGTAATTCGCACAAGTCGCGCCTCACTACACGCGCCTATCCCGCTATAGGCAATTCCGGTCCCAAGACTTTCACGTCAAAGTCTGCATATACACACCTATCCCACTATAGGCAGTTCCGGTCCCTATGGCTTCCCCTCCGGGGACTGCCTATACGCACCTATCCCGCTATAGGCAGTTCCGGCCCCTATGGC
>DBXX01000060.1:5668-6193 GCA_002309675.1 Lachnospiraceae bacterium UBA1201 | reverse complement strand
TGCCTATACGCGCCTATCCCGCTATAGGCAGTTCCGGTCCCCTGTTTTTCACCCTGACGATACTTTCTTCTAAGTCCGGGCAGCAATCCATACGTCAAAATTGTGTCAAAAATGACGTTGTATTCGATAAATTCATTGATTTGTCTGACAAATAGGCAGTTCACAAAAATTTCACAATTTTTATTAGCACTCACCTATTGACAGTGCTAACAATGTGTGCTATAACATAGGTGCAACAAGAGAGAAGGAGCTTTTGAAAAGCCCCTCACAGGCCGCGTAGGATCGCGGCAGAAGGAGGACATTATGTCGAGAAGAAACTATTTGTCAAATGACTTTGCAAAAACTATGTGGGATGACCTGTTCAGTAATGCTTTTTGGCCGATGTCAGCACGCAAGACCGAAACCATGATGAAGACCGATATTAAGGAAGACGAGAACGCATACAGCGTCGTTATGGACCTTCCGGGCTTTAAGAAAGAAGAGATCAACGCGGAGCTTAAGAACGGCTACCTGACCGTCACCGCT
>DBXX01000060.1:0-5606 GCA_002309675.1 Lachnospiraceae bacterium UBA1201 | reverse complement strand
CAGCCGTAGCTTCTATGTAGGCGATGAATTAGATGAGGATGACATCCAGGGCGCATTCTCCAACGGAGTATTGACCCTGACCATCCCGAAGAAATTGCCTCAGCCTGAGACTGAAACTAAGAAGACCATTACCATTTCATAAAGATTTCCTTCCTAACGAGGACCGGCCGCCGGAACAAACGTTCCGGCGGCCGGTTTTTTATTCTTCCATGATCAGACTGAATTCGTCGTCCGGCAGGCGCCCCTGCGTATTTCGCAGGATCACCATCGGATCATACTCGGACAGTCCGTTCTCTTTCAAAACACTCTTCAGCTGTGTGCTGTTCCCGCCGCCGATCCCGCAGCGAACCGCAACCAGTTCTTCGAAATCCTCGTAGGACGGTCTCGATACGACACCAAACGCCTTCTTCGTATGATCCAGCGTGAAATCCTTCACCTGGATCCGGCGTTTCTCAACATCGGCATCGATCAATGTACAGCGATAATCCCGCCAACAAAACCAGAACCGATGAGGCAGCTCCCGCTTCGGCACCTGCAGGCGAGTTACGATCTGCGGATATTCCCATAAGATCCTGGCCAATGCCACGACCGGCCCTGTGACCGGCTTATCCTCTGCCTCCCAACGTTCGACCGATTTTGACGACACACCTAAGAGGGTACCGAAATCGCGCTGTGTCAGTCCCAGTCGCTTACGAAGCGCATGTATCTCTTCGGGAAGGATGCTTTTCGCCAGTGCAAATTCCCACTCCGTCTTCACTCTTCTCATATAATCTCTCCGAAATCCCTCAAAACGAGGGGTTTTTCTTCATTCTATCCCTTAATTTGAGGACTTGTCAAGTCCTTTTTACCGCTTATTATTTTTTTCTCTTCCGTTCTTGTTTTTTTAATCCCCCTGTGCTATACTTTATGTCTAAATGGCACGCTTTTTCAGGCCATTTGCAACCTATTGAGTTCATTTATTTCAGGAGGTAGAACATGAGCGAAACGATGAAGCCTATCAAAGAGGGCAAGGTTCGTGAGATCTACGACAACGGCGACAGCCTGATCATCGTAGCCACCGACCGCATCAGTTGTTTTGACGTAATTCTCAAAAACACCGTAACGAAGAAGGGCACCGTCCTCACCCAGATGAGTAAATTCTGGTTTGACATGACGAAAGACATTCTTCCCAACCACATGATCACAGTGGATGTGAACGAAATGCCCCCGTTCTTCCGTAAAAAACGTTTCGACGGCAACAGCATGATGTGCCGCAAGCTGAACATGCTTCCCGTGGAGTGCATTGTCCGCGGATACATCACCGGCAGCGGCTGGAAAAGCTACTGCGAGAACGGCACCGTTTGCGGTATCAAACTGCCGGAAGGCCTGAAAGAGTCCGACAAACTGCCTGAGCCCATCTACACTCCCTCTACGAAGGCCGAGATCGGCGACCACGATGAGAACATCTCCTTCGAGCAGTCCATCGACTATCTGGAGAAACGTTTCCCCGGCAAAGGCCAGGAATACGCCGAAAAACTTCGCGACTATAGCCTCCTCCTCTATAAAAAATGCGCGGATTACGCTCTGACCCGCGGCATCATCATCGCAGACACGAAGTTCGAGTTCGGTCTGGATGAAGAGGGCAATATCGTCGTAGGCGACGAGATGCTCACCCCCGACAGCTCCCGTTTCTGGCCGCTCGAAGGTTACGAGCCCGGCCATGGCCAGCCTTCCTATGATAAGCAGTTCGCGCGTGACTGGCTCAAGGCTCACGACGAGAAGGATCACAAATGGAAACTGCCTCAGGAAGTCGTTGATAAGACCATCAACATCTATCTGGAGGGCTACGAGAAGCTCACCGGAAAGAAGCTGGAAGGTTACGAGAAACTCACGAAAAAGAAATAATTTAAGAGTTATAGAAACGCCGACGGGGCGCATCGTTCACATACGATGCGCCCCGTTTTAATTCACAAATTGTAATCACGGCAGGAATTTACCGGAAGCCAGATACAGGCGGTACCACTCCTCGCGGCTCAAGTCCACCTTGCAGGCGTCCACGATCTCCTTCAGATGCTCAGGGTTCATGGTGCCGGCGATGGCCTGCATCTTCGCAGGGTGGCGCAGGATCCACGCGATCGCGATCGCCGTCTTCGACACGCCGTACTGCTCCGCCAGGTTCTCCAACGCGACATTCAGATCCGGGAACTCCGGATGGTCCACGAACACACCGCGGAACATGCCGAACTGCAGCGGCGACCACGCCTGAATGGTGATATCATGCAGGCGGCAGTAATCCAGCGCGCTGCCGTCGCGCATCACGGACATCTCCGTCGTCTTATTGTTCATATACAGGTCCTGGTCGATCAGCTGGCTCTGCTCCAGGGACAGCTGCAACTGATTGATGATCAGCGGCTGCTTCACAAACTTCTTCAGGTACTCGATCTGCATGGGCAATGTATTGCTCACACCGAAGTGGCGCACCTTTCCGCTCTCATACAGGCGGTCGAACGCCTCCGCGATCTCCTCGGGCTCGTACAAAAGGTCCGGGCGATGCAGCAGGAGCACGTCCAGATAGTCCGTCTTCAGTCTGCGCAAACTGTCATCCACACTATTTAAAATGTTCTCCTTCGACCAGTCGAAGATCTGCCGGTCGAAACGCAGACCACATTTCGACTGCAGGATCACATCCTCACGCCTAAGGCCCGTCTTCGGGAACGCATCGCCGAAACGGGTCTCCGCCTCGCCGTCGCCGTAGCACGTCGCGTGGTCGAAAAAGTCGATGCCCAGATCGTACGCATTGCGGATGACATTGGCCGTTTCATCCACGGTGAGCGCCGGCATGCGCATGCACCCCAGCACGATCGCCGGCACATTTGCCGGTCCATTCACGATGTTGATTTTCTTCATGTTGTAAACCTCCTATGCTATATGTTTGGCACATTTTCAGTGCGAGTTCGGGACGAAAACGTATTGGCGGTTCAGCCATCGGTTCCCACTGTCGGGGTATTTGACGACGAACCCCTTCGGTTCTCTCTTCATCTGCTCATAGATCCTTTTGGATATGACAAAATCCTGGCTTTTCACCACCTGCTCCTCGCGAAAATCAGCGCTCACAACGGGGTAATGCGCATGCGGCCCAAAATATTTGGAACATACTTCCCTGATCCGCGGTTCGGCGATAATCGCCTTCCCGCTCTGCACGCCCTCGACCTTCTCATTTTCGGTCAATATCTTCTTTACAGCGACGAACACGCTCAGGGTCGCAAGGCAGCCCAGAAGCACAGCTAAGGAGAGCATTTCCCGACAGAACAGCCCAACGATCAAGACGGCCAACGCCGCCACGACCACCACCGATACACAGGTCACGATGGATCGAACACTGCTTCGTCTCTCTAGCCTAAGCCAGTATAGAATTTCCTCTATCTCCGCCACACTCGGCGCACGAAAACCGCCCATGATTCTTCCCCTCTCATCCTATACTGTAATACTACCCGCAGACGCGGGAAATGTCAATCTTCAATTCGACAAACAAAGACCGCCGGCGTGCATGCACGCCGACGGTCTTGTTATATAGCATCTTATATAATTCTAATGACTATTATACAATACCCTGTGCCTTCATGGCATCTGCAACCTTCAGGAAGCCGGCGATGTTTGCGCCTGCAACATAGTTGCCTTCCAGGCCGTACTTCTTAGAAGCATCGTCCAGGTTGTGGAAGATATTGATCATGATGTTCTTGAGCTTCGCATCAACCTCTTCGAAGGTCCAGCTCAGACGCTCGGAGTTCTGGCTCATCTCAAGAGCGGAGGTAGCAACGCCGCCGGCGTTTGCAGCCTTACCGGGAACGAACTTAACGCCGCTAGCCTGGAAGTACTCGGTAGCTTCCAGAGTGGTAGGCATGTTAGCGCCCTCACATACAGCGATAACACCGTTTGCAACGAGCTTCTTCGCATCGTCCAGATTGAGTTCGTTCTGGGTTGCGCAAGGCAGAGCGATGTCAACCTTGATCTCCCACTGATTTGTGCCTTCGGTCTTCTTATCGTGATACTGAGCAGAAGGTCTCTTTGCTGCATACTCGGTCAGACGGGCACGCTTAACTTCCTTAACCTCCTTAAGAAGGGCAACGTCGATGCCTTCCGGATCGTATACCCAACCGGTGGAGTCGGAGCAGGTAACCGGCTTAGCGCCGAGCTGCTGTGCCTTCTGGATCGCATAGATCGCAACGTTACCGGAACCGGAAACTGCGCAAGTCTTTCCTGCGATGTCGATGCCGTTGCACTTCAGCATCTCCTGAGTCATGTAAAGCAGGCCATAACCGGTAGCTTCGGTACGAGCGAGGGAACCGCCGTAGGAAAGACCCTTACCGGTCAGAACGCCTTCGTACAGTCCGGTCAATCTCTTATACTGTCCGTACATGAAACCGATCTCACGTGCGCCGGTACCGATGTCGCCGGCAGGAACGTCGGTGTCAGCACCGATATATTTGTGAAGCTCTGTCATGAAGCTCTGGCAGAATGCCATAACCTCGCGGTCCGACTTGCCCTTGGGATCGAAATCGGAACCACCCTTACCACCGCCGATGGGCAGGCCGGTCAGGGAATTCTTGAAGATCTGCTCGAAACCGAGGAACTTGATGATACCGAGGTTTACCGAAGGGTGCAGACGAAGGCCGCCCTTGTACGGTCCGATTGCAGAGTTGAACTGAACGCGGTATGCGTTGTTCACCTGAACCTGGCCCTTATCATCTACCCACGGAACGCGGAACAGAAGCTGACGCTCGGGAGTTGTGATGCGCTCCAACAGAGCGTCTCTCTTAAACTCCTCTTCATTTGCCTCGATAACTACGCGGAGAGACTCGAGAACTTCCTTAACTGCCTGATGGAACTCGGGCTGAGCGGGGTTCTGGTCTACCACTCTCTGATACACTTCATCAACATATGACATAAATGTGTCCTCCTTAATAATATACGCTTAAGCTGAACGGCTCAATGGCCCAACTAAAACTAATTGTAAAGTACGGTTTCGGTTTTTGCAAGCAAAAAACCGCGGGAAATGCCCATTTTTTTCACCTTTTTATAAGTTCTATTATTCATACTTAAGAATCCTATAAGCGGAGGTGATAATGTGACAGCGGGGACGGTTCTTTCTGTCACCGTGACAGAAAGAACCGTCCCCATTGTCACGCTCATTAACGGCGTTTTTCGGCCGCATGGCTCACTGCTATTTTATGTGTTGTAAGCCTCGCGCTGTCGGCGCTTCGCGCCTTTTCCAGCGCTCCATCCTTCGCGGCTCCCGCCCCACTTCGTTGGGCTTCACCGCTCATGATGGGCGTTCGCCATATGTCCGATAACGCTCGTTAACGGCGTTTTTCGGCCGCATGGCTCACTGCTTACAACACGATCCCGTTCTTTTTGCAGAGTTCTTTTGCGCTTTCCACGGAATCCACGCCGGTCTTGTTTTTGATCGGGGCGAATTCGTGCTCGCGAACCACTTCAAACGGCAGGCAGGAGTCCATCAAGTGGATCATGTCCAGCACGAGCGTCTCGTATTTGTAACCGTTCGGGCTCTTCGGCTCCACGTGCTCTCCGTTTGCGTCAATGTGCGGAATTTTCTTCTCCACGATGTG
>DBXX01000109.1:1295-3862 GCA_002309675.1 Lachnospiraceae bacterium UBA1201 | reverse complement strand
AGATTGTACATCTTCAGAGAGTGGCTGATGGATACCGATGAATACGAGCCGGCGGGTGAGTTTAACGTCGAGTGTTACGAAGTGCCGAATGAAGACGGAAAAGGAACGCACAACGAGATCTGGCTGCCTGTGAGAAGGAGTAAAAACACATGAAAAAGACAACAATGGCGAAGGTGCTCGTGGTCGCACTGATGGTGAGCACGAGTGCTTTTCCGGGATGCAAAAAAAGTGATTCAGATAAGGAGAGCACGGGTGCGAGCTCGGCGAGTGATGTGACAAGTACGAGCTCTGATATGAGTGCGAGTGAGTCGGCGACGGGAACTGCGTCAGAGACGGCGGCGGAGAAGTATACGGATACGCTGTTTATCCGCGGTGACAGAGAATACTTCGAGCCGTTTAAGAACCCGGAGACCAGCTACTGCACGGAGAATGAGGGCGTGGTGCTTCCTGTGTACACGCAGGGGTACAGCGGCTGCTTCGCGTACTCGGCGGTCACGAGCATCCAGGCTTACCTGCAAAAAACGCAGGGCGTGACCTGGGAGACCGATGCGAAGGATATCGTTAAGAGAATGTACCGCCCGAACGCGGAACTCGATTCGGGAGATGAGGGGCTTTTCACGAAGATCGGATCTCCGGATGAATACGGCGGAGATCCGCTGGGAGTGTTTAATGCGCTGGAAACGGAGCCTCTGAACGGATACATGCTGTCCGGCATGATCCGCACGCTTAACCCGGACGTGGATACGCTGAAGTCCTGGATCAGGGAATATGGTGCGCCGGTCGTGGCAATCAGCTACAACGAAGGTATGTCGGACGCGCATGGTTATCCGGTGCAGAGATACGAGAAAGCGGACATAAACCACTTCCTGTGCGTGGTCGGATGGGATGACGATTTCCCGGCAGAAGGTTTCGGATTTGGTACGACGGCTTCGCAAAACGGAGCATGGCTCGTGCACAACACGAATGCCCCCGGTGGTGTGGCGGCCTATTACTGGGTCTCCTACGATGTCCAGTTCCCGCTGGCGGTCGTGTACATGGCGACGAATGAGTATTCAGGTGGAATCAATCAGGCAAGTGAGGCTGCGGGAACGGTCGATCCGTCGAAGGGAAGCGGCGAGGCGAGTGTTTTTGCCACGGTAGTAGAACACGAAGGTGACCTGGGCGCGGTCGGTATCTTCTTCACTGAGGAAGTGGACGATTACTCCTACATGGTCGAGATCTTTGACGGCGCGCTCGAAGACGGAAAACTCGGAGAGAAACTCGCGACGGTGTCGGGAAATGCCGGCGCTGTAGGGTATCACCTTGTGGAACTTGAGGAGCCTCTGCATGTTTCGACCTGCACGGTCGTGGTGCACCAGAAGGGCCTGATCTCAGTCGAGGGCGGAAGCCAGACCGTGCCACAGGCGAGATATATGGTCGGCGCTCCAACGTCGGGCGAGCTTGAGTATGTTGCGAAGTCCGAGCCCGGAAGATCGTTCTTTCTTGTCGACGGAAAGTGGGTCGATGTGACGGATCCTTCGCTGGTTGAGACGTTCGGCGTCGCGGAGTACACGACGGTGATCGGCGATCCGTTCATGCCGGTGCTGTTTAAGTGAGGTGCGGCTCGGCGGGGGCCGGGGGCGCGAATCGAGGGACACGAGTGCTTTTCGAGCAGAATAGATAGACTAGTGGGACTAAATGTGCGAAATGTGCAGTTTAGTCCCACTTTTTTGAGGCGCTGATGGGACTAAATCTGCAAAACATGTAGTTTAGTCCCACCATTTTGAGGCGCAGATGGGACTAAATCGGTGAAATGCTGTGTTTAGTCCCATTTTTCAGAGGCCTTGATGGGACTAAATTGGCAAAACACGCAGTTTAGTCCCATTGGCACGAGATTTTGATGGGACTAAATTTGCAAAATACGTAATTTAGTCCCATTGGTGCGAAATTCTGATGGGACCAAATTGGCAAAATACGTAGTTTAGTCCCATTGGCGTGGAGTTTCAACGCGAATAATAATGTGGGAGAGCGCCGGAGCGGCGGGATAGGATATAATGGAGGTAGTTGGTATTTGATGTGAAGATTGGAGTTTGGGGATGAGTAAAATGATTGGACGGAAGATCTTGGCGATTGCGGGATGCGCGGCTGTGATGGCGGCGTCGGTGGGATGCCGGAAAGAGCATTATGAAAAGAAGCCGAGGAAGCATATGACGACCGTGCTGACGGAAAGTACGGAGACCGAGGAGATCGTGCCCGCGCCGGAGACTCTGGAGACGAAGTCGAAGAAAGACCGTCCTGAAATCGATCCGAACAGTGATCTCGGGGCGCTCGTCGACCTGATGTACAGTGTGACCGGGAAGAACCGCGACGATGCGCTGATGACGATCGAAGCCTTCTTCGGTATACAGTTTGCCGAGGGGGAGGAAAGCGCGGAGATCGATGGGAATGGTGCGGCGAATTTGCGTACGTACTACGGCATCATAGCGTACGGAGAGTGTGTTTTTAATGAGGTCTGCATCTGGAGCAATGTCCGCGACCATAATGTGTACCGGGTCGAGCTGATCTGCACGGACAAGAATATCCAGGAT
>DBXX01000109.1:0-1208 GCA_002309675.1 Lachnospiraceae bacterium UBA1201 | reverse complement strand
TACGATCGGGGAGAGACCAGTACTTATGAGTACGGTTATGACTGCCGGATCTCTGTTATTGATAATGGTGATTCCGAGCATACCGAGTTGAAACTCAGATTCGATGATAAATCGGCAAAGGAATAAGGCCGGAGGATTGTAAAAATCCGCTATATACCGCTACTGTAAGAAACGTTGTCAGACATGCTTCTTGAAGTATAATGGGCAGAAAGCATTTCAGAACTGATTACGGAAAGGAGTGTCAGACTATGCGTGAACAGAAAGAAACGATCCGCGATCATTACAATGCGGATCCGCAAAAAGAATGGGACCGGCTGAAGAATCGTTTTCCTTATGAGAAATACATCACGATCCAGATGATGGACCGCTACATCCAGGCGGATGACAAGATTCTCGATATCGGCGGCGGACCGGGCCATTACACGATCCACTATGCGAGGCTCGGACATAATGTGACACTTCTGGACTTAAGTGATGAGAATGTCCGTTTTGCCAAGAAAAAGGCGCGCCAGTACAAGGTAAAGATCGACGCGCAGCAGGGCGACGCGATGGACCTTTCGAGGTTTGAGGATAACTCCTTTGACGTCGTTTTTCTGATGGGACCTCTTTACCATCTTATGGAGGAGTCGAGCCGAGTAAAGGCACTGAAAGAAGCAACGCGCGTTCTGAAACCGGGCGGACTTCTGTTCAGTAGTTTCATCCTCATGTTCGGCGGCGTTGTATACGGTTTGCGTGACCTGCCGCTTACGATCCTGCGGGAGGAGGAAAAGACTTTCTTCGAAGTGACGGCCAATGACGAAGGGCTTTCTTTTGAAGCGTTTACGTATGCTTTTATGACGACGGTGAAAGACGCGAAGGCACTTTTGGAATCAATCCCAGGTCTTTCGACGGAGACAGTTTTCGGTCAGGAGAGCATCCTCTCGCCATACAAGAATACTCTGGCGGCGCAGCCGAGAAAGATCCGTCAGGCATGGTACGACTACGCGGTCCGTTTCTGCGAGAAGGAAGACTACATGACGCACACGGAGCATCTTATGATCGTTTCGAGAAAAGATGCTGCGAAGAAGCCGGCTGCGAAAAAGGCACCGGCGAAGAAGAGAGGTTAACATGAAAAAGATCCTGGAAACGGAGAGACTTTATCTCCGCGAAATGACGATGGATGATTTTGAGTCGCTGTACAATGTACTGGCGGATACGAACATCATGCA
>DBXX01000012.1 GCA_002309675.1 Lachnospiraceae bacterium UBA1201 | reverse complement strand
TCGCAAAACTTGCGTTCTGGCAGAGCCTGCCGTTTTTATATCGCAACCATGAGGCGCCGACCGATGAGAAAATGCAGGAGTTTGCGACCTTCCTCGGAGGCTTCGGCATAACTTTGCATATACAGAACGAGATCCATCCGAAGAAACTTCAGCAGGTACTGGATGCCACAGCGCATGAGGCGGAGGGTCCACTGATCCATCGCGTTTTGTTACGGTGCATGAAACAGGCACGGTATGGCAATGAATGCCTGGGCCATTTCGGCCTGGCCATGGAACAGTATACCCATTTTACGTCTCCGATCCGACGCTATCCGGATCTGCAGATCCACCGTATATTAAAATCGATGCTGCATGAAGGGGAGAGTAAGATCAGCGAAAGCACGCTCGGGGAGGTTGCCGCACATTGTTCGGCGACCGAACGTAAGGCTGCGGAAGCAGAGCGCGAGGTCATGAAATACTTTAAGGCACTTTACATGCAGAGCGAGATCGGTCGCATTCACAAGGGCGTTATCAGCGGCGTTACGAATGGCGGAATTTATGTCGAACTTTACAATACGGTCGAAGGCATTATCCGGTTAACGAGCCTGAACGACCATTATGAGTTGGATGCACAGCATTACCGTCTGGTCGGAGAGCGAAGCGGACGTGTTTTCACGCTCGGCGAACGCGTTAAAGTAGAGGTTTTGGATGTGGATCTGCCTATGTCGCAGGTCGTATTCGGACTGGTTGAAAATACCAAAAAACGTAAGAATTCCGAAAGGTGATTCTCGCCGCTTCCTCTTTACGGAACAGAGGAATTGTGGTATGATTTAACATAGATAAGTATGGTAATCAAGTGAGTGAAAGGAAAAGACATGGGAAAGGACAGTATTAAGCTGATTGCGAATAATAAAAAGGCCTACCATGACTATTTTATACATGATAAACTGGAAGTCGGGATCTCACTGGCCGGTACGGAAGTGAAATCCATGCGCATGGGCAAATGTAGCCTGAAAGAGTCGTTCATCCGGATGGATAAGGGCGAGCTCTATATCTACAACATGCACATTTCCCCCTATGAGAAGGGAAACATCTTTAACAAAGACCCGCTTCGTGTGCGCAAACTTTTGTTGCATCGCTACGAGATCAACAAATGGGCGGGGAAGATGGCGCAAAAAGGATATACGGTGGTTCCGCTTCAGGTGTATTTCAAGGGAAGTCTGGTAAAAGTGGAGATCGGTTTGGCACAGGGTAAGAAACTCTATGACAAACGGGAAGACATCGCTAAAAAAGATCAGAAAAGAGAGGCCGAGAAGAACTTCAAGATCAGAAATCTGAAATAAGCGAGGACGGAGATGGACACAAAAAGATTATTTAATGATGGATGGGAGTTTACCAAGCAGAGTCTAGGCCAGACGATCGCCGGGGTCATGACGGACATCGATGTTGTTTGGACACCGGTGGATATTCCGCATGACTTTCTGATCTGGCAAACGAAGGATCTCTATGAGAATTGCGAAGGATGGTATCGTAAACGCTTCTCTTACGTACCGTCGTTGGATCGTGTGTATATCCGCTTTGACGGCGCTTACATGAACACCACGGTCTACGTAAACGGGGAAGAGGTCGGCAACCGTAAAAACGGATATGTGACATTCGAGTTTGATATCACGGACTTTCTTACGGTCGGTGAGAATGAGATCCATGTTTCGGTCATCTACGAGTCTCCGAATACCCGTTGGTATTCCGGTGCCGGCATTTACCGGAATGTATGGCTTATTTCCCGCCATCCGTTCCATATAGCATCCGACAGTCTGTATGTGTCCGCGCAGCGTATCGGAACGAATTTTGAAGTGACGGCTTCCGCGCTGGCGACATGCGACGGCATCCTGTGCTTCCGCGTCCTGGATGCGGAGGGCAATGATATCGCAAACGCCATTAAGGAATGTTTCCGTTTCGAACAGTGTGAAGTCTCCATGACCGTCTACAAGCCTACGCTTTGGACGCTGGAGATCCCGCGTTTGTATAAAGTTGAAGCCAGCCTGGTCGTAGAAGGCGAAGAGATCGATGATATGTCCTGTAACATCGGTTTCCGCACCTTTGAATTCACGACCGATCGCGGCCTGTTCATGAACGACCGCCATATTAAGATCAAAGGAGTTTGTATGCACCATGATCTGGGCGCTCTCGGTGCTGCATTTAATCCGGTTGCCGCGAAACGTCAGCTTTCCATTATGCGTACCATGGGTGTGAACGCCATCCGTACCTCTCACAATATGCCCGCGCCCGAGATCATGGATCTCTGTGACGAGATGGGCTTTCTTGTAATGAGTGAAGCTTTCGACATGTGGGAGCTTCCGAAGACCGAATTTGACTATTCGCGTTTCTTTAAAGACTGCTATGAGGAGGACGTGAAGAACTGGATCCGCAGGGATTACAACCATCCGTCCTTGCTCATGTGGTCCATCGGCAACGAGATCGCGGACGTTCATAAGGATCCCGAGCATGGCGCCGAAATCACGCGTAAACTCATTGAATGTGTCCGGAAATACGATTTTCGGGGCAATGCGCCCATCACCTTTGCATCGAATTACATGCCGTGGGAAGGGGCGCAGAAGAGTGCCGACCTTCTGAAGTTAGTCGGATATAATTACACGGAGCATCTGTACGAGAAGCATCACGAAGAACATCCCGACTGGGTCATCTACGGCAGTGAGACCGCATCGAATGTCTACAGCCGCGGCATCTATCATTTCCCGCTGAGCCAGCCCATCCTCTGCGATGACGATGAGCAGTGTTCGGCACTGGGAAACAGCACGACCAGCTGGGGTTCGGAGAGCGCCTATGCGAATATCTTCGATGATCGTGACTGTGAGTTTTCGTTAGGGCAGTTTATTTGGACCGGCTTCGATTATATCGGCGAGCCGACTCCGTATCATACTAAGAATTCCTATTTCGGTCAGGTCGACACTGCCGGCTTCCCGAAGGATTCCTACTACATGTACCAGGCGGAGTGGACCGATTACCATTATGCACCGATGATCCACATCTGTCCGTACTGGGACTTCTCGGACGGTCAGATGATCGATGTGCGCGTCATCAGTAACGCTCCGAAGATCGAATTGTATTTCAACGATGAACTTGTGGACGAGCCGCGGAAGATCGACCATGAGCAAAGCCGCCATACGGCCTGTGATTATCAGATCCCTTACAGCAACGGCAAACTGCTCGCGATCGCATACGATGAATTTGACAACGAACTGTGTCGTGAGGAGAAGCGTTCCTTCGGTAATGCGACGCAGATCGTCCTTACGCCGGATCGCACATCCATGATGGGTGACGGCGTGGATATGATCTTCATAGAGATCTCGATGATCGATATGGAGGGAAATCCCGTAGAAAATGCGAATAACCGTGTAAATGTATATGTTACAGGTGCCGGACGTCTGGTCGGACTCGATAACGGCGACAGCACCGATTACGATGAGTATAAGGGAACGAGCCGCAGGCTTTTCTCCGGAAAGCTTCTGGCGATGATCGCATCGAAGCAGGAGGAAGGCGATATCTACGTTGAGGTCACCTCGCCATCCCTTCCCGATGCAAGCGTGACTCTGTATGCACGTAAGGCAGAGCCGATCCCCGGCATCAGCTGCCAGATGGAAAATATCGAATCTACCAGCGCTTATTTAAATGAGATTCCAGTCCGCAAGATCGCGATCATCAGTCCTTCGGGCTTCGAGATGGACCCGGAACATAATGATATTGAGTTGCATGCAGCCCTGTATCCGGAAAATACATCCTATTTTGAATTCCGCTGGAAGGCTACTGACATCAACGGTGTCCCGACCCGGATCGCAAAGATCACGCCGGATCCGATGAATCCACTGGCATGTACCGTTACCGCTTTCGGTGACGGAGTATTCCAGGTGCGCCTGGCTACGAAGAACGGCGGAGAAAAGGTCGATATCTACACATCCCAGACATTTACCGTTACGGGGATGGGGGCCATCGCAAAGGACCCGTACGAATTCATATCCGCAGGTAGCAAGGATGACGAATTCGGAAAGATCACGATCGGAAACGAACATGGTATAGCTACGGATCGGGAAGGCGAGAGCGGCGTCAGCTTCGGCAATATCGATTTCGGAAGCACCGGTTCGTCCAGGATCCGCATGTCGATTTTCGAGCTGGCATCGGAACCGATCACGTTTGAGATCTACAGAGGAAAGAAAGAGGACGGAAACTGCCTGGGTAGCTACACCTACCATAAGCCTTCGATCTGGAATGTATATCAGATCGAGGACTATGAACTTCCCGAAACCCTTACCGGAGTTCAGGAGCTGACCTTCGTATTCCACGAAAAGGTCCATTTCAAAGGCTTCCAGTTCATAAAGGAGTAAAATAACATTGACCGATTTAAAAAGAGAAATTGAATATAAATATTTCGATCTGAAAGTATACAACAGGATCCCGTTTGAACCCGACATAGCCCTGGTCCTGGGTTCAGGCCTGGGAGACTACGCCGACAGCGAGGCTTTCATAAAGGTGGCTGAGATCCCCTATAGCGAGATCGAAGGTTTCCCTGTGTCTACGGTCAGCGGCCACGACGGACGTTTTGTTTTCGGAACGGTCGGCGATAAGAAGGTCGTATGCATGAAGGGCCGTGTACATTATTACGAAGGCTATACGGTCGATAAGGTCGTGCTTCCGATCCGCCTGATGCGGCGAATGGGAGCGAAGGTCCTGCTTCTGACGAATGCGGCAGGCGGGATCAATCCGACATATAGGCCCGGTGATTTCGTCAGCATCAGCGACCATATTTCGTCATTTATGCCTTCGCCGCTGATAGGACCGAACGAAGACAGCTTCGGCGTTCGTTTTCCCGATATGTCGCAGGTGTACAGTGAGATGCTGCGCGATACATTGAAAGGTTGTGCTAAGGAACTGGGGATCGATCTGAAAGAGGGCGTATATGTGCAGCTGACCGGACCGAACTACGAGACGCCGGCAGAGATACGGATGCTTTCCAGACTCGGCGCTGACCTGGTTGGCATGAGTACGGTCATAGAGGCTATGGCAGCTCGCCACATGGGTATGGAGATCTGCGGAATATCACTGGTGACCAACATGGCCAGCGGAGTGATCTCGGGCGCTGTTTTGTCACATGAAGAAGTGAAGGAGACCGCTACGGTCGCAAAAGAGCGCTTTACGGCTCTGGTCACTTCGTTCCTTAGATCCATTCCGATGTCGGGAATTATGGAGTAAAGTATGCTTTACGAAAAGAAAGATAAAGAGATAACGGAGCAGGAACTGGAGCAGATAAGCAGCCAGGCCGGTGGGATGATCCGGATGTTTGAAGAGAAGATCACCGACCCGAACCGACGCCTGGCGCTGGTTTCCGCATTGGCCGGATATGCCTGTCACAGGGCAGTCATGAAAGAACCGGACATGACGCTGATCATGGTCGAAACGAAGGATGACCGCACATTTTATTATGGAGACGATTTGAACTTCTTCCTTCTGGAGAATAAATACAGTGTCTATTCCTTTGTGAAGGGTTATTTTGACAATGCCCCCGGCCGCTCCGGTGAGATCGACCTTAAGTATATCGTAGCAGAACAGACGGCCGATCTCGGAAAACTGAATAAAGTGCTTTGCGAGTCGTATTTCCCCGATGCCCTTTATAAAGAAATGAAGGCATGCTGGGAAGGTATCTTCGAGAACATGACAGCGCGTATCTGCACGAGTTCCCGGCAGTGGCCCGTCTTATTCGGCGTTGTCTTGCAGAACATTCTGTTCCATATGGGAGGAGATCCGAGACATAATTGTTACAATGCTCTCGGCACTGCGATCTATATCTCCAAAATGGATGACAAATCCCTGCTTTCGAATGCAAAAAAGGCACAGGAAGATGCAGAGAAGCAGTTATATTCGTTTTATAAGAACGGCGAACCCGTTGCCATGGATGAAGCCCAGGAGAAGTTTATCCGCAGATCTGTGGACACCATCCGAGATTTCTTCGTAGAAAATAAGATGGAGTTTTCCGTGCAAAACCATCCGGATAACCTAGTGAAGATCCTCATCACACGCATGAGCATCAAACAGGAGCCGACGGATATTTATATTCAGTTGCTGGCCAGAAATAAGGTCTGCACGATCGATTTTGTACCTTCGTTTAAAGCGGATATGTTTCGTTTGACGGAGCTGTGTCAGACCATTTGTAAGTTAAACACGGACCGCCTGACCGGCGTTTTCATTATCGACCCGGACCGCGGTACTGTCAGCAATCGTGTTGCCTTTCCCTGCCACGACGGTTTGACGAAAGACGACTTTTTGATGGCGTTCATTCCGAACATGTCCGCCTTAGGAGAGAAGATGGCGATCCTGAAAGGTTTCGCCCGGAAGTCCTGATCATAGAGGTTTTTGAATGCGTTTACGATTCTACCATGCAAATCTTTTATCGGAGAGTATCCGTGAAAACGGTACCCCTGCATTTGTGGTGCAGGAGGGCGAGATCTGGTGTGACGGCGGAAAGATCATTTTCCGTGGTCCGAAGTTTGAAGCCTCCGAATTATTGCGCACTACGACATCGCCGCAGTTTGATGAGGAGATCGATTGCGGCGGTGATCTTTTGATGCCCGGAATGAAGAATATGCACACGCATTCTCCGATGACCTTTCTGCGTTCTTACGCCGAGGGTCTTCCGCTGGACCGCTGGCTGAATGAAACTGTTTTCCCGATGGAAGCGCTTCTGTACCCCGAAGCGGTCGAAACGTTTACGAAGGTCGCGATCCTGGAGTATCTGCGAAACGGTACTACAACGATCTTCGATATGTATCATTTCGAGGACAGTGTGGCGAAAGCCTGCAACGAGATGGGAATGCGCTTCCTGCTCTGCGGAAACGTAAATCTTTATACCGGCAGTCTTTCGGACAATGAATCCCGCATGCGCAGGCTTCATGCCACGTATACGTCGCCTATGGGCGGTTTCCGCCTCGGCGCGCACGCGCAATATACAAACGACGATGCGATGCTCGAAATGCTGGAATCCCTGGCCAGGGAATGGAAAGCGCCGTTTTATACCCATATGTCGGAGACGAAAAAAGAAGTCGAAGACTGTAAGGCGAAATACGGGAAGAGTCCCGTGGAGCTGTTTTGTGATCTGGGGCTGTTCGACTACGGCGGAGGCATCTTCCACGGCGTTTGGTTGTCAGACCGTGATCTGGCTTTGCTGAAAGAGCATGGTGTCGGCATCATTTCTAATCCGGGCTCGAACGGTAAACTCGCCAGCGGCATGGCACCGTATAAGCGGATACTGAATGCCGGCGTAGAACTGGGCTTCGGTACGGACGGACCGGCCAGCAACAATGCGCTCGATATGTTCCGCGAGATCTATTTAGCCGCATTATATTCCAAACTGACGTATCACGATGCGATCGCAGTTTCGGATGAAGCGTTTCTGGAGGGGGCGCTTTACGGCGGAACTCAGATCGCGAACTTAGATATCGGTGATGCAGCCGACTTTATTCTGGTCGCTTTGCATGCACCCAATATGCAACCGAAAGATAACATTGTCCCGCAACTGCTCTACAGTGCGAGCGGGGCCAATGTCCGAATGACGGTGATCAACGGTAAGATTTTATACCACGACGGCGTCTATATATGTGTGGAGGATGTGGACCGTATCTATGAGGATTTCGGACGGCATCTGAAGCAAATCAAAAGCAAGAGAGGAAACCGGTAAATGAACCGATGGATTTTATGTTTGACTGCTGAAAAGACCGATCACGCGATGTTTTATGTTTTAGCGGCGATCGTGGCCGTTTTAGCATATCTGGCCTATATCGGCGTTAAACAGACGAAGAACAACAAACGTAAGCGGATCGAAAAACTGAAAGCACAGTACGGAAATATCAATACACGTGTATATGATTCGGTCGAACTGGCGAATATCGCCCATTACTACCAAAACCATATGGAGGGTAAGGAGATCGTTGACGATATCACATGGAACGATCTGAACATGGACACCATCTTTTCGACCATGAATACGACCCAGTCATCGGCCGGAGAAGAGTATTTATATTACATGCTCCGTACGCCGTCGCAGAAGATCGAAGAGGTGGAAGAGTTTGATTCCCTTGTCTGCCTGATGGATGAAAACGAGGAACAACGCCTGAAACTGCAGGAGAAGTTCGGCGCCATCGGCCATACGATCAAACTTTCTCTGTCGAATTATATAGATTCGTTTCGTGAACTCGAAGCGACGAGTAAGGTCATCGACTATGTGTGTATCTTTCTTTTGATCGCCTCGATCGCGACGTTTGCCTTTGCGCCTCAGTTCGGTGTTTTGTTTCTGATCGGTGTGATCACGTTCAATATCATCAAGTACTATTCGGAGAAGGCGGTCTTTGATTCGTACTTTATCTGCATCGCATATTTGGTACGCCTGGCAAAAAATGCATCCGAGATAGCGAAACTGGAAGGCATGGATTCGAAGATTCGTTCCTATCTGGATGAACTCGAAATGCATGCGAAACCTCTGTCGAAGATCGTTTCGAAAGCGAAACTGATCGGAACGGGTGACCGTGCCGCCGGAGGCAGCCCCCTCGACATGATCCTGGATTATGTTCGTCTGATCACACATATTGACCTCATACAGTTTAAAAACTCGATCGTCCTGGTGAAGGATCACTCCGATGATATCGAGGCGCTTCTTCGCATCATCGGTTACCTCGAGTGTACCATAGCTGTGGCTTCGTATCGAAATGCACTTCCTTTCTATGCACGGCCTACGTTCGAAAGCGGACCGGAACTCAAGATCGACATGACCGACGGCTATCATCCGCTTTTGGCTTCGCCCGTTGCCAACAATATCGATGTGAACCGGTGCGTACTCCTGACCGGATCGAATGCTTCCGGTAAGTCGACCTTCATTAAGACGGTCGCTCTTTGCGCGATCCTGTCCCAGACCATTGCTACGGCGCCCGCACATGCATTTACCACGCGGTTTTACCGCATCTACACGTCCATGGCGCTGAAGGATAATCTCCAGAACAATGAAAGCTACTACATGGTGGAGATCAAATCACTGAAGCGTATCCTGGATGCTAAAAACGGCGTAAATCCGGTGCTTTGTTTCGTCGACGAAGTCCTGCGCGGCACAAATACCGTGGAGCGTGTAGCGGCTTCCTCGCAGATCCTGGAGAACATGGCACAAAGCAATATCCTTTGCTTTGCTGCCACCCATGATATCGAGCTGACCTATCTTTTGGAGGATACCTATGAAAACTATCACTTCAAAGAAACGGTTACGGACAATGATGTTACCTTCGACTATGTTCTGAATAAGGGCAGGGCAACAACACGTAACGCCATCCGCCTGTTAAAGATCCTCGGTTACGATGAAAAGATCATCGAGAGCGCGGATAAGACGGCAGAGAATTACTTAAAAACCGGTGAATGGCGTAAACAGTGAGCCATGTGTGAGCAAATACTCGCTTGCGAGTATTTTGCCACATTTGGCGAACGTCCTCCATGAGCTGTGTAGGGATGCGAAGCATACCGAGAGCAGCGAATGGAGGAGCGCAGGTAAAGCGCAAAGCGCGACTGCGCGTGTTTACGCCATACGTATCATGTGTGAGCAAATACTCGCTCGCGAGTAAGGAGACTTTATGAAGAAAGTCACGATCTATACCGACGGCGCTGCGCGAGGCAATCCGGAAGGTCCGGGTGGCTACGGCACGGTCGTACAATATGTGGACGGAAACGGGAAGCTGCACGAGCGGGAGTATTCGGCCGGATATAAGAAAACGACGAATAACCGTATGGAGCTGATGGCGGCCATCGTCGGGCTCGAAGCATTGACCGTTCCCTGCGAGGTCACGCTGTATTCGGATTCCCAGTATCTGGTCCGTGCGTTCAATGAGAACTGGATCGAAAACTGGATCAAAAAAGGCTGGAAAAACAGTAAAAAAGACCCGGTAAAAAACCGCGAACTGTGGGAGCGGCTGCTGGAGGCAGCGAAGCCGCACAGGATCGAGTGGAACTGGGTAAAAGGTCACGCAGGCCATAAACTGAACGAGCGTTGTGATACACTCGCCACGACAGCCGCCGACGGTGAGGAACTTCTGGATGATATTCCCGCAGATCCGACCGATGACGGCCAAATAACGCTTGCATTTTAAACGTGGCTGTGCTAGTATTGGTTAGTGAACGTCAAGGATGGCGTTCCTTCATCTTGGATAAGGACGGTGAAATGCGATGGGTGCTTTCTGGAATGAATTTTGCGTTGAATTTTGCAAGTATATCGTTTTGATCGGCGTTGCAGTCGCCGGTGCGATCTGCGGCTCTAAATTCCGCATTCATAAAGATGCAAAGAAATCCAAAGAAGAGAAGTAATATCAGGAGTTACGATAATGGAAAAGTATGGTGTTAATGAACTGCGGCAGATGTTTTTGAAGTTTTTCGAAAACAAAGGCCATCTTGTTATGAAAAGCTTTTCTCTTGTTCCGCACAACGACAAGAGTCTTTTGATCATCAATTCCGGTATGGCACCGTTAAAGCCGTATTTTACGGGACAGGAGATCCCGCCGAGACGTCGTGTGACTACATGTCAGAAGTGTATCCGTACACCCGACATCGACAATATCGGTAAGACCGCGCGTCATGGTACCTTTTTCGAGATGCTCGGTAACTTCTCTTTCGGTGATTACTTTAAGCACGAAGCGATCGCTTGGTCCTGGGAGTTTCTGACACAGACTGTCGGCCTGGACCCGAACCGCCTGTATCCGTCCATCTACGTAGATGATGACGAGGCTTTCGATATCTGGAATAAAGAGATCGGCATCCCGGCAGAGCGCATTTTCCGTTTCGGTAAGGAAGATAACTTCTGGGAGCATGGTGAAGGCCCTTGCGGTCCCTGCTCCGAGATCTACTACGATCGCGGTGAGAAGTACGGCTGCGGCAAACCCGGCTGTACGGTAGGCTGTGACTGCGACCGTTATATGGAAGTATGGAACAACGTATTTTCCCAGTTCAACAACGACGGTAAGGGAAATTACACCGAACTCGCACAGAAGAATATCGATACCGGTATGGGCCTGGAGCGTCTGGCTGTTGTCGTACAGGATGTAGATTCTATCTTCTCCGTTGACACGATCAAGAACCTCCTGGACCGTATCAGTGAGCTTTGCGGCATCAAGTATCTCGAGGATCCGAAGAAGGATGTATCCCTGCGTATCGTAGCAGACCACATCCGTTCCTGCTCCTTCATGATCTCCGACGGTATCATGCCTTCGAACGAAGGACGCGGCTATGTGCTTCGTCGTCTGCTTCGTCGTGCGGCCCGTCACGGCCGTTTGCTCGGCATCCAGGGAACTTTCCTGGCAGAGCTTTCTAAGACCGTTATCGCACTTTCTAAGGACGGATATCCGGAACTGGAAGAGCGTAAGGACATGATCTTCAAGGTACTGACCGAAGAAGAGAATAAGTTCAATAAGACCATTGACCTCGGACTGACCATCCTCGCTGAGATGGAAGACGAGATGAATAAAAACGGAGAGAAGACCCTCTCCGGTGAGAACACCTTCAAACTTTATGACACCTATGGCTTCCCGATCGATCTCACAAAAGAGATCCTCGAGGAGAAGGGCTTCATCGTAGATGAGGAAGGCTTTAATGCCTGCATGAAGCAGCAGAAGGATAAGGCGCGCGCCGCTCATAAGAAGACGAACCTTCTCGGAGCGGACGTTACCATCTACCAGTCCATCGATCCTTCGATCACTTCAAAGTTCATCGGCTATGATAAGACCGAGGCGGAAGGTAAGGTTCTCGTTCTGACCACGGAAGATGAGATCGTAGAAGCATTGACCGACGGACAGGAAGGTACGATCATCACGGATCAGACACCTTTCTATGCGACAAAGGGCGGCCAGATCGGAGACACCGGCGTGATCACTACGACAGACGGCGAGTTTGTTGTTGAGGAAACGATCGCACTGCTGGGCGGAAAGATCGGTCATGTAGGTAAGGTCATCAAGGGCATGATCAAGGTCGGCGACACCGCTTCCATGAAGATCGATGTACAGCGCCGTCTCGATACCTGCAACAACCACAGCGCTACGCATTTGCTCCAAAAGGCATTGCAGATCGTTCTGGGCAGCCATGTAGCACAGGCCGGTTCTTTAGTCGGTGAAGATCGTCTTCGTTTCGACTTTACGCATTTCTCGGCCATGACTGAGGAAGAGATCGCTAAGGTCGAGAAGATCGTAAACGAAAAGATCGCTGAGGCGATTCAGGTCATTACCCGCGAGATGCCCATCGACGAAGCCCGTAAGCTCGGTGCGATGATGCTCTTCGGCGAGAAGTACGGCGAGATCGTACGTGTCGTATCCATGGGTGATTTCTCCGTAGAGTTCTGCGGCGGTACCCATGTTCCGAACACTTCTGTGATCCATTCGTTTAAGATCATTTCCGAGCAAGGCGTTGCTGCGGGCGTTCGCCGTATCGAAGCATTGACCGGAAACGGACTTATGAAATATTATCAGGAGCAGGAGAAGGCACTGAAGGAAGCAGCAGCTGCTGCGAAGACCTCTCCGGCGAACCTGATCAGCCGTATCGAAGCGATGCAGGAAGAGATCCGTGCGCTTCGTTCGGAAAATGAGAGCCTGAAGAGCAAACTTGCAAACAACGCGATGGGCGATGTTATGGATCAGGTAACGGATGTCAAGGGCGTGAAGCTCCTGGCGATCAACGTAGACGGCGTGGATATGAACGAGCTTCGTAACCTCGGCGATAACCTGAAGGATAAGATCGGCGAAGGCGTTGTCGTTATCGCAAGTGCCGTAGAGGGCGGTAAGGTTAATTTGATCTCCATGGCTACCGATGCTGCCATGAAGGCAGGCGCACATGCAGGAAACCTGATCAAAGCGATCGCCGGCTTCGTAGGCGGTGGCGGCGGCGGACGTCCGAATATGGCACAGGCCGGCGGTAAGAATGCTGCAGGTATCAAGGAAGCACTTGAGGCTGTTAAGGCTGCTCTTGCAGATCAGATCAAATAAAATTCAAAAAGTAGTTGACGAACCTGAAAAACATGATATAATGTATAGGTGCAAGTCACGAGAAGTGACTTTATTTCACTACCGGAGGGAGGTCAGGTGAAGAATGTCGAACGTAATCGTTAAAGAGAACGAGAGCTTGGATAGTGCATTACGTCGTTTTAAGAGAAATTGCGCAAAGGCCGGCATCCAGCAGGAGATTCGCAAGAGAGAACATTACGAGAAGCCCAGTGTAAGACGCAAGAAGAAGTCCGAAGCTGCCAGAAAGCGTAAGTATAACTAATCTCCGGATACAGCATTTACGATCATTACATGTTTGCATAGCAAACGAGAATAAAGACCCCGACAGAATTCAGGTTTTGTCGGGGGATTTTTTTGAAAAATGCTATACAAAACCATGGATTTAATGGTAAAATAACATGAGGGATTTTTGCGAAAGTCCTTGTAGCTATAGATATAGGAGTATACCGAATGGGAATTATTTCCAAGAAACTGCCGATACCGACCGATCAACAGCAGAATGTGTTCGGTCAATTCGATGTTTTTGCAAAGAAAATAGAAAAGAAACTGAACGTCAGTATCGTTTCGCGGGATGACGAAGTGAAGGTCATCGGTCCGGAAGAACAGGTGGATCATGCACTTCGCGTGCTCGGGACCCTTTCCGAACTGTCGAAACGGGGCAATGACGTAACAGAACAAAATGTCGATTACGCATTATCCTTAACACCGCATAATGACGAAACGAAGATGCTGGACATGGATACCGACATCATCGCACGTACCATTGCCGGAAAGCCGATAAAGCCGAAGACACTGGGACAGCAGAAATATGTCAACAGCATCCGGAATAATATGATCGTGTTTGGCGTGGGACCTGCCGGTACCGGTAAGACTTACCTGGCTATGGCCATGGCGATCAGTGCATTTAAGGAAGGCGAGGTAGGCCGCATCATCCTGACGCGTCCGGCGATCGAAGCGGGCGAGAAACTCGGTTTTCTGCCTGGTGACCTGCAACAGAAGGTCGATCCTTACCTGCGTCCGCTCTACGATGCTTTGTATCAGATCATGGGCGCGGATGCATTCGCCCATAACATGGAAAAGGGCCTGATCGAGGTCGCGCCGCTCGCTTATATGCGCGGCCGTACCCTGGACAATGCTTACATCATACTGGATGAAGCCCAGAACACCACACCTGCACAGATGAAGATGTTCCTTACGCGTATTGGTTTCGGTTCGAAAGTCATCGTTACCGGCGACCGTACACAGAAGGACCTGCCTGCCGGCGAGACATCGGGACTGGATGTGGCTCTTCGTATATTGGGTAAAGTTGAAGGCATCTCGATCTGTGAACTGACGAATCAGGACGTTGTACGCCATCCGCTGGTTCAGCGCATCGTCGAAGCTTACGAAGTTTATGAGAAGTCCCAGAAAGGTCCGCAGGCCGGAAGAAAGCGCACAAAAGAATGACGATAGATATTACCTATGAACGCGGTGATGAAGGCGTTTTTCCCTTTGATGCCCGCGAGGTGATCGAGAAAACGATCGAGTCCGCGCTGGACTATGAAAACTGCGAATATGACGTGTATATCGAGGTCGTATTGACCGATGATGAAGATATACATGAAGTGAATAAAGAAACCCGGGGGATCGATAAGGCAACCGATGTCCTTTCGTTTCCCAACTGCTTCTTCGATACGCCGGGGGATTTCTCGAATATCGAAGAGCAGGAAGACTGCTTCCATCCGGATACCGGCGAACTGATGCTCGGCGATATCATGATCTCGGTCGAGCATGTTTTCGCCCAGGCGAAGGAATACGGCCACAGTGTGCGACGCGAACTGGCGTTTTTGGTGGCTCACAGCATGCTGCACCTGATGGGTTACGACCATATGGAAGAGGAAGAACGGCGCCTGATGGAAGAGCGCCAGGAAGCGATCTTAGAGAGAATCGGAATAACACGCGATTCAGTCGACTGAGCCGCGCTTAGAATGGATGAGTAAAATGGCTAAGCAGAAATCAACGGATAACAATATGTTGGTGCAGGGGACGATACTGGCCTTTGCCGGCATCTTCGTGCGTCTGATCGGTATCTTTTATCGTATACCCATGACGAATATCATCGGAGATGAGGGCAATGGTTATTATTCGTCTGCTTTTCAGATCTACAACATCGTTTTGTTGCTTTCTTCTTACAGCATGCCGCAGGCGATCTCCAGGCTGATCTCGCAGCGTATCGCAAAGCGTCAGTATAAGAACGCGCGCATGCTCTTTTTCTGTGCCGTTTTTATTTCGTTTTTATTCGGACTTATTTTTTCCGTTTTGTTATATCTGGAAGCTGGCCGGTTCGCGGATTGGTTTTCTATGCCGCTTGCGAAACGTTCCATCCAGATTTTGGCGCCTACGGTCTTCGTAGTCAGCTTTTTGAGCGCCCTCCGGGGTTTCTTCCAGGGCTTCGGCACGATGGTCATCACAGCAATATCGCAGATCGTTGAGCAGATCGTTAATGCGGTCGTAAGTATCATCGGTGTCATTCTTCTGGCGCAGGAGGGGCATAAGACCGATCTGGTGCTGCAGAACACAAACGGCTCCTATGCCGCTGCGGGCGGTGCTGCCGGCGGTACCATCGGTACACTTGCCGGTGCCGTTGCCGGACTTATCATCCTGCTTTTGTTCTTACGCGCTTATTATCCCTCATTCCGTAAACTCTGTGAGCGGGAGAGTAAGAACCGCACACTGAACCGTTCGAACGCGAGCCGGCTGATCCTGTTGACGCTGATGCCCATCACGGCCAGCGCCATCATCTTCAACCTGGTCAATTTCCTCGATAACATCCTGATGTCGCAGCTACTCCACGCACGCGAAGTGACAGACGAGATCATCGCCAGCAAATGGGGCGTTTTCTCAGGCAAATACCTTCTTTTGGTAAACATACCGATCGCTTTTGCTACGGCGCTTTCGTCCTCGGCGATCCCCGCGATCGCGCAGGCATCTTCCGTAAAGAACACCGGCGAAGCTGCACATAGGATCAATATCGTAAAGAAGTTCACGCTGATGATCTCGTTCCCGTGTATGATCGGCATGGCAGTCCTTGCGACACCGATCATCCGCGTATTGTTCCCGAAAGATGCGAGCAATGCATCTAAGCTGCTCATCTATGGCTGCGGAGCGATCGTTGCATTTTCTGCGGCATCCATCACAAACGCGATCCTGCACGGACTGGGACGCATGTCCATTCCGATCAAAAACTCGATCATTGCCCTGATCTTCCATACAGGTCTTCTGGTGATCCTGATCAAGGTTTTCGAGCTCGATGAATATGCAGTTGTGATCTCTTACGTGGTATTCGGCCTGATCGTAAGTGCTCTGAACCTCATCGATATCCGACGCATTATGTACCGTAACAGTGCGATATCGGCAAATGTGATCAAACAGACTTATATATTCCCGCTTTTTGCTTCGCTGGTCATGGGCGTCATCGTGTATTTTTCCTACTTGGGTATACAAAAGGTTTTACCCAGACTCGTTGCTCTGATCCTTTCGGTGCTTATCGGTATGCTGGTATACCTGATCTGTGTACTGAAGATGCATGTGGTCAATGAGAATGAATATGCGGATCTGCCTATGGGAAAGCGCATTGAGCGTTTCGGAAGAAGATTACACTTACTGTAGAGTATAAAGGAGATAGCCATGAGAGTGATCGCGGGAACGGCGAGACATTTGCCGTTAAAAACGCCGGACGGAATGGATACACGTCCGACGACCGACCGTATCAAAGAAACCTTGTTTAATATATTGCAGCCCTATCTGGCAGGTGCGGATTTCCTGGACCTGTTTTCCGGGAGTGGTGCGATCGGTATCGAAGCCTTAAGCCGCGGTGCGCGGAATTGTTATTTCGTAGAGAACCAGACGGAAGCGCAAAAATGCATCGTGGAGAACCTGAAATTCACGAAACTGGTAGATCAGGCACGCTTGCTTCGAGGGGATGTTTTTACTGAACTGATCCGCTTAAAGAGCGAAGGACGCAAGTTTGATTTCATTTTTATGGATCCGCCATACGATCATGAACACGAGAAGAAGGTGTTGCAGATGCTGGCGGACGGGGTGCTCCTGAAGGATGACACCTGGATCATCACAGAAGCATCGATCGAGACCGATTTCTCCTACGTGGAGGATCTCGGTTATGAGATCGTGAAAGATAAGAAATATAAGACCAACCGGCATTTGATCTTACGGCCGGCCGTTAAAGAATAAAGGAGAGCGTTATGAAGATCGGTATCTATCCCGGAAGTTTTGATCCGGTTACTTATGGACATATGGACGTTATATCCCGTTCTGCGAAGATCGTGGATAAACTCATCGTTGCGGTTTTGAATAACAGTTCAAAGAATCCCTGGTTTACTGCCGAGGAACGCGTGGATATGCTGCGCGAGGTCACGAAGGATCTGAAGAACGTGGAGATCACCTCGTTCAACGGTTTGACGGTAGATCTGGCGAAACAGTATAAGGCCCAGACCATCATCCGTGGTCTGCGAGCTGTCACCGACTTTGAATATGAATTGCAGCTGGCGCAGACCAACCGGATCATCGCGCCTGAGATCGACACGATCTTCCTTACGACCAGCCTGCAGTATGCTTACCTTTCGTCCAGCACGGTTCGCGAGGTTGCATATTACGACGGCGATATCTCAAAATTCGTATCCCCCGAGATCGCCAAAAGGGTCGAAGCAAAAATGCGCGAAATGGGAAAGCGCAAGTAAGAAGGAGTTTCAAAGAAATGAAGAAGTCACATTTGTCAAAAGCGGCAGTCGCAGCATTAGCCGCGCTCATGATCACGGCATGCTCAGGCACGAAAGGCGAGCCCACGAAGGAAGCAGACACCACAGCTTCCGTAACCACCACCGTAGCGCCTGCAACCGAAGCTGTCGTAACTACGGCTGCACCGACCGAAGCACCGACCACACTGGCTCCGACGACCGAGGCACCTACAACGCAGGCACCGACGACGGAGGAACCTACGACCGAAGTTCCTGTACAGAAATGGTGGGAGGATAAAGGATATCTCGGACAGTTTACGATCGACGACGACCATTCCGTTGTGTTGGAAGCCGTTAAGACAGAAGATGATTTCGGATATATTGTATATGATGTAGATACACAGGAGCGCATCGGTACATTGTCCGCACCCGGACGCGTTGACTGGTTCTTTGAAAAAGAGATCAAAAACATCGATTCCAACGATGACGGTTATCTGGACATCATTATCCCGGTCAATGAAACGCTTACACTTTGTTATAAATACGTAGATGACATCGTGTTCCCGCAGACCTATGAAGGATGTTATATGCTTGTCGATCAAAATGGTGCCAGCATGTGTTTGGATCTGGGGTATATACCGTATGAAGATCGTAAGCATCCGAACATGACGGAAAGAGAAAAAGAATTCTACGATGATATGCTTCAGAAGGTCAAAAACTACGAAGAGTTTTCCTACCTGGTAAAAGATTACGAAGATGGTGATGCCATGGACGAAGTTCTTCGCGCCTGGGGCTATCTGCGAACGGATTATCCCGAGATCGATTGTTACTTCAAGATCGTCGAACAGGATGATGAGAACGGCGATGTACTCGGAATGGCTTCCGAATATCGTTCCTATTGGGCAGATGAACCTTCAGACAGCATTGAACTGATCAAAGATAACATGGAGATGTTTGAGGACGAAGCTGACAGGATCGTTGCAGAACTTACGGAAGATATGACCGCCTACCAGAAGTACATGTATCTAGCGAAAACGATCTCTATCAATGCCGATTATGAATATGACTTCGCGGAGAAGAACTCTGCAAATGAGGCTCCGTTTTCCGGCATTATGGGTGGTAAATTTGTTTGCGAGGGCTATTCAAAAGCATTTAAATATCTTTGCAGAAAGGCCAACCTGTATTGTGACACAGTCACCGGAGTTGCCGGCGATTCCGAAGGACATATGTGGAATGTCGTAAAACAGCCGGACGGAACCTATTATGTAGATGTCACATGGTGTGACACTTTGGCGATCGATCCGGAAGCGCCCGAGTGGATGAGCTACTTCATGCTGACGGAAGAACAGATTTCTGTCGATCACAAGTTCGTAGCTGAAGAGCAATAGAAAGAAATTAAAAAAACGACACGCTTGTTAGTGACAATTCGGCTTTGATGTGTTATGATAACAGATAGGAATAAGGAATCCTTGAAGTTTGGGATTTGCATATGATATCGGATAGTATATCCGAACGATACTACAAGAAGTGAGGATGAGATGATATGGGTAAAATGGAACAACAGATTGATGAGATCGAGGATTTTTTGGAAAGCTGTAAAGCGGCCGCCTTTTCTTCTAATAAGATCATTGTAGACAAGATCCAGATCGAGGAGCTCCTTGAGGAATTACGCAGTCGCATTCCGAACGAGATCAAGCAGAGCCAGCGTCTTCTGCAAAACAAGGACCAGATCATTAACGAGGCAAATGAGACCGGTAAGGACATTATCGAGGATGCGAAGAAAGAGGCACAGCGCCTTTTGGATGAGCACGATATCGCGAAACAGGCCAGAGCGATCGCCGATAACATGATGGCGGACGCACATTTGGAGGCTGAACGTATCATTAAGGATGCGCAGCGCGAAGCATCGGATGTTCGTGAAAGCGCAATCGCTTATACGGATTCCCTGCTTCAGAACATGGAAAATGTTCTGGCGCACACACTCGACCAGTCTCAGTCCCGCTATGGAAACCTGATGAATTCCCTTTCCAACAGCCTGAACGTTGTGAAGGCAAACCGCGCTGAGCTTGCTGCTCCCGCGACGATCACACGTGAGGACACCGGCGCCCGCCAGGGATCCGGCGAAGAATGATCCAGATAGTTAACGATTAAGAAATAGAAACGTCTGCAGATAGCCTGAGCTGTTTTGCAGACGTTTTCACAAGGAGAGATACATGCCGCAATTACCGGAAGTCTACAAATCGAATATGCAAAAGCTTCTCGGAGAGCATTATCCGGAGTACGAAGCATCCTTCGGTGAAAAGCGTGTTTTCGGATTGCGCAGAAACCGCCTTAAGATCTCGCAGGAGACATTTGAAAAACTCCTTCCGTTTTCGGTAAAACCGATTCCGTGGATCGACAACGGATACTACTATGAGGAGGATGACCGTCCTGCTAAAAATCCGCTTTACTATGCCGGACTTTACTACCTGCAGGAACCGAGTGCGATGACGCCGGCGAACCGCCTGCCCATCGAACCCGGAGATAAGGTCCTCGATCTATGTGCGGCGCCCGGAGGTAAGAGTACGGAACTGGGAGCGAAGCTCGGGCATGAAGGGCTGCTCGTCACGAACGACATCAGTAATTCGCGCGCACAGGCACTTCTTAAGAATATCGAGCTCTTCGGTATCGATAATGCATGTATCTTAAGCGAAGCTCCTTATAAAATGGTGACGGTATTTCCCGAGTTTTTTGATAAGGTGTTGATCGATGCGCCTTGTTCCGGCGAGGGCATGTTCCGTAAGGATACTGCCGTGATGAAGGCATGGACGCCAAACAGCAACGCGGAGTATTCCAAACTTCAGCGTGAGATCCTGGAGCAGGCGGTCGCCATGTTGAAACCCGGCGGACTGTTGATGTATTCGACCTGTACATTTTCTCCGATGGAAAATGAAGCCTCGGTGGAATACGTGCTTTCGCATTTTCCGCAGATGCACACAGTGGCGATCGATGCTTACGAGGGCTTTCGCAGCGCATTTCCCGGCGCTTACGATCCTTCGAAAGAAGAGGAGTATAAAAACTGCGTGCGTATCTGGCCGCAGCATATGCAGGGAGAGGGGCACTTTCTGACGATGTTTCGAAAGGATACATCCGCGGATGCGGGCCGGATATCCGATATTTCCGGTGCTTCTTATACTTCGTATGATAGCACTAAGGAACTTACGAAACATCCGGAATTCACGGAGTTTTTATCCCAGGTGAAAGGAAGACTTTCGAAAAAGCATTTTTACCTGCGTCAGGATAAGGTTTATTGCGTTCCCGATGAACTTTGTGACATCTCGGGTCTGCGCATTCTGCGCCCCGGCCTCTTCGTCGGCGAATGCAAGAAGAACCGCTTCGAACCGAGCCAGGCTTTTGCTATGGCGTTAAGGGGCGATGAATTTGACAATGTGATCTCACTCGGGCTAAACGATGATCGCGTGATCCGTTATCTGAAGGGTGAGACGATCGATCTTACCTCTGAGGAGAGCCTGCAGGACGGGCTGTGCCTGATCTGCGTGGAAGGCCATCCTTTAGGCTTCGGTAAGGCGAAAGAAAAAAGCATCAAAAACAAATATCTGAGCGGCTGGCGCTGGCAGTAGGAGGCAGAAATGCAAACGACCAAAACCATACGCCTGGATAAGGCTCTTTGTGATATGGGCTACGGTACGCGAAGTGAGGTGAAGAAGATGATCTCACAAGGTCGCGTGAAGATCGACGGCAGCGTTGTGAAGTCCTCCGATCTCAAAGTGGATATAAATGCCTGTACGTTCAATATCGACGGCGCAGATGTATTTTACTCTGAGTATGAGTATCGCATGCTGAATAAACCGGCAGGTGTGATCTCAGCGACGGAGGATCCCAGACAGAAGACCGTTCTGGATCTGGTGAGGAGCATCGGAGTTCGAAAGGACCTGGCTCCGGTCGGACGCCTGGATATCGATACCGAGGGCTTGTTGCTCCTGACGAATGACGGAGCATTGACCCATCAGTTACTGTCGCCGAAGAAGCATGTTCCGAAGACTTATTTTACGAGGCTGGACGCCCCGGTCACCGAAGAGGTGATCCGTGCCCTGGAGACAGGCACCTGTATCGACGATGCGGACGGAAGTTTTACGGCTCTTCCCGCACAGATTCAAAAGACCGCATCGGAAAATGAAGTATATATAACGATCTATGAAGGTAAATACCATCAGGTGAAGCGCATGTTTGCGAAGTTCGGACTGACGGTGATCTATCTGAAACGGCTCTCCATGGGTTCGCTTTCACTGGACGAAACGCTCGCACCCGGAGAGAGCCGCTTGCTTACAAAAGAAGAAATAAACAGGCTGAAAGCCGAGGTTTGACATGAATATATTTGACATAAATACGATCCGCCGCCACGTGAAGGCCGTGATCTTCGATCTGGACGGCACGCTGGTTGACAGTATGTGGATGTGGAAGCAGATCGATATCGACTTTTTGGGAAGATTCGGGTATGATTGCCCGGATGATATGCAGGATGAGATCGAGGGAATGAGTTTCTCCGAGACTGCAGAGTACTTTAAAAACCGTTTTGACATACCCATGACGACAGACGAGATGAAACTGTGCTGGAATCAAATGGCGTTAGAGAAATATTCCCATGATGTGTTTTTGAAACCGGGCGCGCAAAAGTTCCTGGAGGACATTAAGAGCGCCGGCATCGTGGCGGGGATCGCTACCAGTAATTCCGCGGAACTCGTCGGAGCGGTCTATGACGCATTGTCCTTAAAGGATTACATCGGCGTCATCACGACCGGATGTGAGGTCGCAAAAGGAAAACCTGCACCGGATGTGTTTTTGGAGACCGCGAGAAGATTGAAGGTGGATCCGGCCGACTGCCTCGTATTCGAGGACGTACCTTCCGGGATCCAGGCAGCGCGTAACGCCGGCATGGCCGTGATCGCGGTGGACGACGAAAACTCAAAGCATCTGCGTGAGCAGAAGCGGGATCTGGCGGATGCTTTTATCACTGATTACGAGGATCTTTATCATGTTTCGACTTTATAAAGGACTGCCCGGATATTTCAAGCGGAGAAAACTGTTCCAGCTTATGCTATTGATCGTTTTGGTCTGCGCCATGATCCTGTTTTACGTGACCGGTTATGTGATGACGGGTTCATCGAAGAACCTGTTCACGGTCATGGCGATCTTGCTGGCGCTGCCGTTATCGAAGGTAAGCGTTATCCTGATCGCGGTCTTTCCCTTTAAGGGGACTGACCCGGATGCATTTTCCGAATACCGGGAACGATTACAGTTCGGTCAATTGATGGCGGAGCTCGCGATTACGAATCCGAACCTGCCGACCTTATGGGCTGTCTATGCTTTTATTCACGGCCGGGAAGTGATCCTGTTTACAAAGGACAGAAAAGGGCAGAAGACCGATACCTCAATGCTGAAGAAGCAGGAAGATTTTATCTCCGGCATCTTAGCTGCGAGCGGTTATCAGGTCAACATCAAAGCATTTTCCGCGGAAGATAAATTCAAGAACCGGTTCAACGATCTGACGAAGAAGGAAATGAATGAAGAAGAGGAACTGGACACCGCGGTCATCGCGAGAATGATCAGCAAACTGGCCATCTGATATATAGTAGGAGCGTTTTATGCAGGAGTTTTTGATCTCACAAAACGAAGCGGGTCTGCGCTTCGATAAATATCTGGCGAAACTTCTGAATAAGGCGCCGCAGAGCGTGATCCAGAAGAACCTGCGAAAGAAAAATATC
>DBXX01000036.1 GCA_002309675.1 Lachnospiraceae bacterium UBA1201 | reverse complement strand
GCCGCTTCCGAGATATGCTGCGGCAGGATACCGACCAGCATCAACGCACTCATCAAGATCGCCAGCACCTGCTTCGCCCGTTTCCTAAGAAACCTTCTGCTTCCTTTCATCTCTCTGATGACGCTCTTCATAGTTTTAATCTCCTTTTTCATTTCTTCATCGAATATCCCAAGCCCTTTCGGGCACACTGTTCCACTGTATTTACTATATCACGTCTTAGCACAATTCTCGTATTCCTTACAAGATTGCAAGAATGTGTCGTCGTTGTGTGTCAATGGGGACGGTTCCATTTGACACATCCGCAAAACGTCGCGCTGCCGCGAGGCGGTGCTTCCGCGTGCTACGATCTCGACCGGCATATGAACGAGCTGTAGGAAAACACCGCAAGCGAGGAGTCGGATGAGGGGAGAAAAGCGATTTCCGAGATCGCTTTTCGCGCGAGCTGAGGTCGTTTTCATCAAGAAAACGGCCTCTGTCGAAGCGGGCCCCCTCGAATCCGACTTTGAACGAGCGGCATGTTTTCCACAACGAGCGAATTGACCGGGAGAGATCGTAGCACGCGGAAGGGTACACCGCCCACGGCAGCTCACAACCAAAATGTGTCAAATGGAACCGTCCCCATTGTCACATAAAACGAAACAGAGCCCGGCTTCTCCCGAGAGCCGGACTCTGTTTCTTTGGGGATTTATTCTACAAAGGAGTTAATACGCTAGCTAGTAATAAATTATATCTCGGTCAATATATATCCGTCGTTACCGACCATTTCGGCCGTCAGTTCTACGCCGGCGTTCAGAAGTTTCTTGTTGAGGCGGGAGATCGTCGTGTACAGCGCATTGCAACAGAGCTGCGCAGATGAATTCCAAATGTATTGGCATAATTCCTCTTTCGATAGCGGATGCGTGCCGCGGGTAGCCAGCACCATGAGCAGGGAAAACTCTTTCTTCGTCAGCAGCAGGTCAGCATCGCCGAAGAAGGCGACCATGGCGACGGTGTCCAGTTTCAGCCCGTCGTAATAAATGATACGCTTCTTACTCTGCGAGTCACGCAGGCGTGCCTCCACGTGCGCCAGCAGGACGCCCAGGTCGTAGGGCTTCGTCATATAGTCGTCTCCGCCCTCACGAAGCGCGCGAATGATCTGCTCATTTTCCCCAAGTGCGGACAGGAACAGGATCGGAACATCGTAGTTCTGCTTGATCTGGCGGCACAACGTTATGCCGTCGCTGTCGGGAAGCATGATATCCAAAACCACCAGGTCCACATCGCCCGACCGCAGTTGTTCCATGCACTGCTTACCATCAAAAGCCTCGAGGACGTCATAATCCGCCATCATCAGCGCCTCGTGGTTGATCTCCATGATATGCGGGTTATCTTCCACCAGAAGAACCTTATAGCCCATTGCCATCCTCCTCTCTCGGTATCAGTATCTCAAACGTCGTGCCCTCAGGGCCGGTCGACAGAAGCTCGATCTGCCCGCCGTGCATCTTCACGGTATCCCGGCAGATAGCCAGGCCTAGGCCGCTTCCGCCGTCCTTCGAGTAGCCACGCTCGAATACGTGTTCCGCCACCTCCGGCTCCATGCCGGATCCGGTGTCGGACACGGTAAATGCAACATATTTCCCTTCATCGCGAGCGGTTATTTTCAGTTCGCCATCCTGTGTATGGCGGTTTCCGTTTACGAGTAGGTTGATCATGACTTGTAACAGTAGTTCGAAATTTCCGTGTGCCATGGCCCGCGTGGTACACTCGGTCGTGAGTTTATTGCCCTTCTTCTCGCAGATGGGTTCACCGATCAATGCAGCGCTCTTTAGGAGTTCCGCAGGGTCGACCATGTGCAGTTCTACCTCGGTGGTCTTGCCATAGGTAAATGCCATGAGATTTGCCACCATGGCGCCTAAGCGGTCCGCCTCGGAGCGGATGCTCTGCAGGCGCTCCGGCGTCTGCGGCGAAAGCATACCTTTTTCGATCTGCATCTGCGTCAACTGGGCGTAGCCCGAGATGACGGCTAGCGGTGTCTTGAGTTCATGCGCCACGGTCTGCAGGAAATCGCGGTTCATGGCGTTCATCTTCTCCAGCGTCTCATTCTTATGCTGCTCTTCGGTGAGCAGTTCCATGCGCCGCTCGATCTTCACGTTCGTCGCGATCGACAGACCCAAAACGCAGATTAGCATCATAAACGGCGTAGTACCGAAATGCGCAATCAGCGAGTTATTGCCCGAATTCAGACTCTCAAAGATCATGGACCAGTACAGCAAAATGATGGTAATGATCGTCAAGACCTCCGTTCTTTCGATTTTCCTCTTCTTCACATAGTAACGAATGAAGGAGAAAACGATGATCGGCAGGAAGGCCGCGCTGAAGTAATAGCAAATGTGGCACAGGTCCACAAGTGACTCCGTCGGGAGCGTAAAATGCAGGATCACGGACACAGCGCAAAGCATGAGGAAAATACGCTCGATCCATTTATTCAGCACCTTCGGGAAATAAGCCGCGGGCACGAAGACGCCCATGGCAGGGATCGTGGACACGGTGTAGATGAAGATGCGGTAATGTAGCTCGAAGGGGAAGCCCTCCGGGCGCAGGAATTCATTGATAAAGTGCGAATTCCGGAAGGCCATGAGCAGACAGCACAGGGCCAGAACGCCGTATTCGCGGTTGCGCTGGTACGTAGCATACAGCAGGAAATAGAACGCCAGGAAGATCAGGCCGCCGCCCGTGAACAGAGAGTACAGCGTCATGCTGCGCACATATTTATCGATCTGCTGCGGCGTGCCGATCGTGGTCGACTGGATGAAGCCACCGTCCCTATGCATGAAGTTTGCGTACTGGTAAATGATCTCCGTCTCACCCTCGCCGGTGTAGAACGGTATCGTTACATAATGTCCGTCGTGGATGGTCGTTTTCGGATCATCCGTGACACGGCCCACGTTCAGGACCTCCTCGCCGTCGACAAATACACGCATACTGTAATCGATGGTGTAGCTGGCGAGCATCAGATACGTATGCGGCTTTGCTAAAATGCGCACGCGGTACGTTCCCAGGTTCATGTCCTTCTCGTTCGGTTTCGCCTTCACCGGCGCTGTGGCTTCGTCGACGAAGTCCTCCGGCGTATATAATTTTCCCGGAAAATAGTCCCAGTCATTGACCAGATGGTGGACCTTTTCGTCCAGCGGGTACTCCCGCACGTCGGCGATGCCGTCCTTCGGGCCAATGCCCTGCATGTCAGCAGAGGTCTGCATTCGCCCGTTGGTGTAAACATAGAATGCCCCTATGAAAATCACGACCAGGAACGGCATAAACAGTCCCAGGAACTGATTTAGTAATTTGTTTTGTTTCTTTTCGATCATACCCTTATCTCCTGCTTCAGGAGAACCCCCCTTAAAAAACCTTTCCACACAAATGAATTATCGAGAGCCACACAGACCCTCGACAACATATTAGCACATTTTTACATGAGAATCTACCCGCTTGCAGAATTGCAAGCAGTGAGCCATGTGACCGTAGAGCGTCGCTTGCGAACGTGACAGCGGGGACGGTTCTTTTTGTCACCATAACATCGGCCTCAGTCCCACAATAAATGCCGGGGGACATAACTGCCCCCCGGCATTCGGCTATCAATCGTCTGCCTTCCGGTCATAGTATGTGTATTTGATCACGCCCCATTCGAGTGGCGCCGACTGATTCCAGGCGTCTTCTTCAGCCCCGACAATCGAGATCTCATAGTCGCACATGAAGGTTTCCAGTTCGGATAGTCCACTTACATCCAGCGATGTCAAAAGGTTCCCAAAGCAGGTGATGTCCTTCAGCGCTGTGTTCGCGTGGATATCCAGCTCTGAGATCCGGTTCTGCGAACACTGCAGTTTGGTCAATGCAGTATTATGGCTCACATCCAGTCCGGTCAGTTCATTTACCGAGCAGCTAAGCTCAGCCAACGCAACATTTTGACTGACATCCAGTGAAGTCAGCATATTCGAATCGCAATGAAGGAATTCCAGTTCCGGGTTATGCGTTACGTCCAATTCACTCAAACGACAATAATGACATGACAAATCTACAAGTTTCTCGTTATACGTCAGATTCAATTCCTGAGTCAAATGTAGCTCATCGATGTTCAGGGTTCCCAGATAAACATTTGCACTGAGATCCAGATCTGTCAGCAAGTTTCCTCCACATGCCAAATCGATCAACGACAGATTATGGCTCAGATCCAACACTTCCAGTTCATTATTGCTACAGGCCAGCGAGCTCATATTGGGATTATGACTCACATCCAGGGTCTTTAGTTGATTTCCGCTGCAATTAAGCGTCTCTAACAAAGTATTATGACTCACGTCCAGTGTCTTAAGTGCGTTCCCGGAACAGTCCAAAAATGTAAGCGCAGTATTTTGGCTCACATCCAACGTCTCCCATCCGTTATCGGAACACCAAAGAAAACTGAGAGCCGTATTCTTACTGAGATTCGGGACAGAACAGTTCGTTCTGCTGCAATAGAATTCTTCCAGAGCGATGTTCTCCGTCAGGTCCAAACTCTCCAAACCGGAATCATCACAGTGCAAAGATCTAAGTGCTTTATTTGCACTGACATCCAAAGATTTTATCTCTTGATACGAACAGTCGAGTTCTTTCAATGCCGTGAAGAATTCGATGCCTTTTAAACTTCTTATGTCGACACCGCTGCCGTCGGGATCTTTCGGGACAATGATCTCGTTTACGGCTTGGATCTCAGCATCTTCCAGTATATCATCTTTATTCCGGTCGAACCATTTTTTGACATAACTTCGGAAGTTAGGATCCGGGAAATTCTCCTCATTGACCGCCACTCCGGTTACGGCATCGGTCGCCGCCTCCGTGGCGGGCTCTGTCGTCTCCGTGTCCACTTCGGTCTCGGTGCTCTCCTGCGTTGTGTCCGCCTCAGTTTGCGTCTCGGTACCCTCCTGTGTCGTGTCCGGCACAGCCTCTGTCGTCGTGCCGACCGCTCCCCGGTCAGGATTCCACAGGAAGACGAACAGCAGGACCGCTGCCGCAACGAGAGACACGCTGACCGCAATGCGGAGGATCGTGATGATGTTGTTGTTTTTCACCGGCAGGACCTCCTGATCGTTCTCAGGAGTTTCATTTCCCGCAGGCAGGATCACCGGTCGTTCGTCAAGCGTCTCCCCGGCGCTTTGCTCGGCTTCGGCCAATGCCGAGCTCACCTGGTCCGGCTTCAGGTTTTCCAGTTCTTTTTTCGTGTATTGTGCTTCTTTGATGTACTTTTCGTCGACTTCGCCGATTCGGTTCATCAAACGGTTCTTTGCTATTTTTTTACTCATAATACGACACCTGCCTTTTCCAATGCCTCTTTTAGTTTTCCTCTGGATCGGGAAAGGCTTGTCTTTACATTGCTTTCGGTCAGACCGAACGCTAAGGAGATCTCACGAACAGAACTGCAATACCAGTATCGGCGCATAAATACCCGGCGATTTTGCTTCGACAGACCGGCCAGGAACTGATCCAGCACTTCGCGGATGACCATATCCTCCTCGATCTGTTCAGCATCCCGGACGGAAATATCCGCCACGCATTCTTCGAGTTCATCGATCGCTAAGGCCGCCTCTCCGCCGCCGCGTTTCACAGCCTGTGCTTTCTCCATGCGCTTCAGGGAAACATTCCGTGCGATCTTTCCGACAAAGGTTTTGAGGCAGTTCGGCCGCTTCGGCGGGATGGCGTTCCAACTGTGATACAACGTATCGTTGAGGCATTCCTTCGCCGTCTCCTCGTCATTCAATATTCTCCGGGCTATACTCCGGCAGTAACTTCCGTATTTGTCGGAAGTCTCCACGAGCGCGCTTTCGTTCCGCTCGAAGTATAACTCGATGATATCTTCGTCTTTCATCATGTATGCGCCCTGTCCTTTCTGTAGATTTTGGTTTCAAGCCTTTCACTTATCTACTCCGATATCCTGAAGGAAAGGTTACAGGTGTATAATTTTATTTCCGGGTA
>DBXX01000075.1 GCA_002309675.1 Lachnospiraceae bacterium UBA1201 | reverse complement strand
AGTGTTAGGATCAATGACTACAATCTGTACGTTTAAGTCTGCGATAAGATGAAAAAGGAGAAAAGGATTTCAGGTTATTTACTATGGTGTTAAAACAAAGAAGAACACACGTATTGTTGTTGGCTTTTATGCTGTTTATGACGACGATGGCCGTATTCGGCCTGCCACAGGTCGTACGGGCGGAAAGTATATCCGGTCCGATCATTACAGGTCAACCGTCTGATAAGACGGTTGAGATCGGCTCAGTTGCGAAGTTTACGGTCACGGCGACCGGAACAGGCACGCTGACCTATCGCTGGCAGTCACGTAAGAATGAATCGTCCTCCTGGGCGAACTCCGGCCAGAGCGGCGCGAATACCAAGACGCTGTCCGTAGATGCATCGGAAGCCCTGCATGTTTGGCAGTTCCGTTGTGTCGTAACGGATGGCAACGGCCAGAAAGTATATTCCGATGCGGTTACATTGACCATAAGACCGAAGATCGATACGCAACCGGCGGATACCTACGCTCCGGCAGGAACCACGGCGAAATTTAAAGTTGCCGCAACGGGATCAGGCACGCTGAAATATCAGTGGCAGTCGCGTAAAAATTCTTCCGCAACATGGACGAACTCCGGCCAGACCGGCGCGAAGACCGATACACTTTCGGTCAATTCGAGCGCCGGCCTGCATGGCTGGCAGTTCCGCTGTGTCATAACAGATGGTAACGGACAGAAGGTCTACTCGGATGCAGCGGCGGTTTACGTTAAGTTAACGATCACCGGGCAGCCGAAGAATACTGCTGCAACCGCAGCAGCTACGGCGACGTTTTCGGTACAGGTGATCGGCAAGAAACCGTTTACTTATCAGTGGCAGTCCCGTAAGGACTCTTCGAGCTCCTGGACGAGTTCCGGTCAGAGCGGAGCGAAGACAGCGACGCTTTCGGTTAATACGGTAGCCGGATTGAATGGTTGGCAGTTCCGCTGCGTTGTTAAGGATGCAGCCGGTCAGACGGCAGTGTCCAATGCGGCAACGCTTTCCATCATTCCTAAGATCACTTCCCAGCCCGCGGATGCAAGCGTGACCGTCGGCGGCACGGCGAAATTTACGATAGCAGCCAGCGGAAAAGCACCCCTGACTTATCAGTGGCAGTCCCGCAAGAATTCTTCAGCTGAATGGTCGAACTCCGGACAGACCGGCGCGAAGACAACGACGCTTTCGGTAAAAACAACGGTCGGTCTGGATGGTTGGCAGTTCCGTTGTGTCGTAACGGATGGCAACGGAAAGAAGTCGGGTTCCAAAGCTGTAACGCTGAGAGTATTGCCGAAGATCACGACACAACCCCGAAATGCAGTGGTAGACGTGGGCGAAGTTGCGAAATATACTGTAGCGGCATCCGGTAAGGCCCCGCTGACCTACCAGTGGCAGTCCCGTAAAGGCACTTCGGGCACCTGGTCGAATTCCGGCCAGAGCGGCGCGAAGACGGCTACCCTCTCGGTAGCGTCGAAATTAGGCTTGAATGACTGGTATTTCCGTTGCGTGATAACGGATGCCAACGGTCAGAAGGTGTATTCGGATGCAGCATCACTGCTCGTGATGCTCGGCAATATCCCGATCAATTCCGAGAATTTCCCGGATGACAGATTCAGAGAGTTCGTCCAGACGAACTATGATAAAGACGGAGACGAATGCCTTAGTACGGAAGAACGGAACGCGGTGACCTACATGGATATCCACAGCAAGAGTTTCGCTAATCTGCAGGGCATTGAATTCTTCACGGAATTGTGGGGCCTTGCATGCTATTCTAATCCTTTGACATCCTTAAACCTGAGCAGAAACGTGAAACTGACCCAACTGGACTGTGCAGGTACGCATCTGACCTCTTTGAATGTGAGCGGTTGCTCGAATCTGAATATGATCGATTGCAGCTTTAATCCGCTGGAAACACTGAACCTGAGCAATAACAAGAAGCTTCAGACGCTGTATTGCGCAGATACTAAGATCACGACATTGAATACGTCGGGAATGACCGAACTGGAGTCGCTGTATGTCTATAACGGCATTTTGGAGGAACTGGATGTTTCAAACAATAAAAAAATAAAATACCTGCACTGTCAGGGCAATAGACTGAAGCAGCTGAATGTAAGCGCCAACACGCTACTGGTAGATCTGGACTGTGAAAATAATAAGATCACGGAGCTGGATCTGACGAATAACAAGGCATTAACAAAAGTGACTTGTGATCCGGGAGTGAATGTGATCGGTGCAGATCCCGGCATTATCCATCACTAGGATCCCGGTTTCGGGAAGGAACCAAAACGATCCTGATAATGGTCAGCACGACCACGACGGAATATCCGTCGTGGTCGTGTTTTTTTGTTTCAGAATGATTATTTGCAAGCAAAAGCCGACGTTTAGGGGCTTAGAATGGAACATCCGAAAGACATGTGGTAGAATTTACGCGTCGAAGTGTGCAAAAGGATATCGATGTGTGTAGCTTCCTAAGGTCGTGGAAAAACCATGGGAGGCAAAAAGAAAAAACGCAGAGGGAAAACAAAAACAGAAAAGAGGAAAAGAGAAAATGAGAAAAGGAAATGGAAGATTTTCCAGGGTCATGGCGGCCTGCATGGCGACGCTTTTGACGCTTGGAAGCACAGTCGTTCCGTTCGGCTCAGGACCTGAAAGGGTCTATGCCGAGGATGAATTTGAATTTGGTAAGATCTATGATCCGGTAAGGATCAGCTCATCGACATTCCCCGATCCGAATTTCAGGGCCGTTGTTTCCGCCGATTTCGATCGGGATAAGAACGGGATACTGGACTCGGATGAGATCGTCTATGCCAGAAATCTGTGGTGTGTCGATCAGGGTATCAAGTCTTTGAAGGGTATCGAGTACCTGAAGGAACTTCGCGGTATCTACTGCATGAAGAACCAGATCTCCAGCTGGGATCTGAGCCAAAACAAACTGCTGACCGGTATCTGGTGTTCCGAGAATCTGTTTACGTCGCTAGATTTCACTGTAAACCCGAATTTGGAATGGGTATATGCGTATAATTGCAAATTGACCTCGTTCAATGTACGGAATAACCCTGAGATCTCATATCTGGAGCTGAATTCCAACCCTCTTAAGTCCATTGATGTAAGTCAAAACGATAAACTTGAACATCTGATGGTCGGGGATTGCGATATGAATACGCTGGATGTTACTCATAACCCGAACCTCCAGCATCTGGATGCGTTCCGTAACCATTTCAAATCGCTCGATCTTTCGAATAATCCGAAGATGAAACGTCTGGATGTCTGGGATAATCCGGAACTCGGTGATGTAGATACCAGCAACATGCCGGGTCTGCAGTACTATAACTGTGCGGCAAACGGCTGTACGAGCGTAGACGTAAGTAAGAACCCGGAGCTGACAAAACTGATCTGCAGTTACAACCGGGAAAACCTGAAATCCATCGATGTATCGAATAATCCGAAGCTTACGATCCTGCAATGCCAGGATAATACGCTTACGTCGCTGGATGTTTCGAACAACCCGCAGCTCCGTTTTTTGTATGCGGCGTATAATCTTTTCACGACCATCAACATCGGGGACAATCCGTTCCTGATCCAAACGTTAAATGAAGGTATAAAGAAGGCAGAATATTATTCTTCCACCTCCTGGCATATCGATTACGGCGGCGACGATTCTACCGGCGGAGACAATAAGTTCTACCTGTGGCTGGATAATGATGTGAAGATCCTCAAAAACGCGACCCGTCCCGGTCTTTCGGATGAATTCCCTCCGGATGATCCGAACTTAGATACATCGAATCTGATCACCCGTGAGACGATGGTCCAGACATTGTATCAGATGGCGGGGAAACCGAGCGTCAGCGGGCTTAAGTCCCGTTTTACGGATGTGTTGCCGGGACAGTGGTATACGGACGCACTTCTGTGGGGCGAAGCGAATGCGATCTGCGTAGGTTATCCGTATATGTCAGCCGATCGTTTCGGCGTGGGCCAGTGGCTCACACGTCAGGATCTCATGCTGATGCTGATGCGTTATACCGAGTATAAAGAGAATTGGGAGCGTTCCATCGACTTCGGCCGGTCGGACGACTTCATGGATTACTTTGATGTAGATTACGATCACTGGGAGGCTGTCTGCTGGGCAGCGACCTGGCATATCATGGAAGGTAAAGGCGCACCCGGTGCACCGAAGGAAGAACGTAAGATCGATCCTTACGGAAAGGCAACCAAAACGGAAGTCATCGAGATGATCGAGCGTATGTATGAGCTTAACAAGATCGATGCTAAAGCTACACTTGCCACCCCGGGACTTACTATCACAAAGCAGCCGGTAAACCGAAATGTAACTGCCGGAACGAAGGCGACATTTTCGGTTGAAGTAATCGGTAAGGGAACGCTTTCCTACCAGTGGCAATACCGCAAAAATGCGGCATTTGCCTGGACGAACTCCGGCCAGCCCGGCGCAAATACGAAGACATTGACAGTTTCCACAAATGCGGACATGAGTAGTATTCAGTTCCGCTGTATGGTGACAGGTCCGAACGGGCAGAAGGCATATTCCAACATCGTTACGCTTTCGGTCATTCCGAAGATCACGTCGCAGCCGACGGGCGCGACTGCACCGACGGATGCAACCGCGGTGTTCCACGTAGCGGCGTCCGGAACAGGACCGCTTTCCTATCAGTGGCAGTCCCGTAAGGATGCGAACTCGGCATGGACGAATTCCGGCCAGCCCGGCGCGAAGACGAGAACGCTCTCGGTTGCAACGAAAAACGGCCTGAATGGCTGGCAGTTCCGCTGTGTCGTAACGGATGGGCATGGACAAAAAGCATATACGAGTGCAGCTACGCTGACGATCACTCCGTATATTTCCACGCAACCTGCGAATAAGAGTGTGACTGCCGGTACGACCGCAACGTTTACGGTGGAGGCGACCGGAACGGGAACGCTCACCTATCAGTGGCAGTCGCGTAAGGATGCAATCTCTGCATGGACGAATTCCGGGCAGAGCGGCGCGAAGACGAAGACGCTCTCGGTAGCGACCACGGCTGGCCTTCACGGATGGCAGTTCCGCTGTATCATTACGGATGGATCCGGACGGAAGAATTACACCAACGCAGCTACGCTTTCGATCGTTCCGAAGATCACGACACAGCCTAAGAGTGTCAGTGTGAGGGCGAAAACCACAGCGAAGTTTACGGTAGCGGCGACCGGAACCGGGCCGCTGACCTATCAGTGGCAGTCGCGTAAGGATTCGTCGTCTGCATGGACGAATTCCGGCCAGACCGGTTCGAAGACGAAGACCCTTTCCGTTGCAACGACTAAGGGCCTGAACGGTTGGCAGTTCCGCTGCGTCGTTACGGATGCAAATGGGCAGAAAACCTACTCCGGGGCGGCGACACTTACGGTTAAGTGATCCGCTCCCGGGTAACAAATAGACGAATAAACTACGGCGGCGCGTATCCGGAGACGATGCGCGCCGCTGTTGTTATTTGTTGCCGGCTATGCTAAAATGTTTTTAAGAACACCGGAAAGGAGCAGGGCTATGTTGGCGATCATGAGACGACATCAGATCACGAGTCGGTATGTCACGTTTTTTCTATTGGCCGGAATCTGCAATATGCTTACGCGGGTACACATCGCCCTGCTCTCGTCAACGATGTTTTGTCTGAATTTCGCGATTTATGTGGGCCTGCTCATGTTCTGGATGAATTCGGTCCGCCTTCGGCTGCTGCCGACGCGTTCCCGCACCTACATTCTGGCGGCGGGCGTGGGGATGCTGTTTAATCTGTTGGTGCGTACCTATAAATACCGCGCGGTCGCGGGCGCAGTCGCGGGCAGCCGCTATTTAGACTATTCGTACTGGATCCCGATGACGCTGATCCCGGTCCTGTTTCTGATGACCGCGATGCGGGCACGACGGGGAAATGAAACCGAAAGAAGCGGAAGAGAAGCAGTGATGCTGATTCCGGCGATTCTGCTGATCCTTATGGCCATGACGAACGATTTCCACAGTTGGGTATATATTCCCAAGGGGAACATGGCGGATTTCACCACGAAGATGGGAACCTATTCTTACGGCTGGGGTTGCTATCTCCTCTACGCATGGATGATCTGTATCCCGTTATGGGGACTGGTGATTCTGATCCGTATCACCCGAAGACGGCCCCGAAAGATCCTGGCATATATTCTGATGGTCCTGTCTATCTGGATCTTTCTGGAGCTGCTCCTCTTCTTCGTTGCGGAGCCGTTTAACCTTCCGCGTTTCTATAATTCACCGGAGCTACGCATCTTCGGTATGCTGGCGATCTTCGAGGTCTGCATCCGAAGCCGCCTGATCTTATATAATGAAAACTATTTCGGCTTCTTCGCCGGGCTGAACCAGCCGGTTCTGATCACAGACCGGTCGATTCGTCATGTGTTCCAGACGGCATTGCCCATAGAGGCATCGGAGGAAGCGCTTCGATCTTCGGTCGAAGCACCCGTTTACCTGAACGAGGATACGAAATTGTGTGGAATGGAGCTGGGCGCAGGTTACGCGTTCTGGACGGAAGATGAGACACAGTTGCATAAGGAAAACCGTCGTCTGGAGGCGGCCAATGAATTCCTGAGTCAGGAGAACGAGCTGATCGAGGTGGAAAACAAACTGAAAGAAAAGAAGTCCCGCCTGGATGCGGAAAGCGCGATCTACCAAGGAATCGCGGCCGCCATTCGCCCGAAGCAGGACCGGATCGAGACCATGCTTTCAAGCGTGGGCCCCGAGGATGCGGATTTCTCGGAAAAACTGGCTCAGTGCTGTGTTTTAAACGCATGGTCGAAGCGAAAGAGTAACCTGCTTCTGCTATCCGGAACGAACCTTCCGAAGAAGAACCGGGAACTGTTCCTGGCCTTACAGGAGTCGGCGCGTTTCTTGAATTGCTGCGGAGTGAAGGCCGCAGCCGTCGGCGAGGAATACACGGACTTTCCGCTTTCCTCGGTCAATGATCTCTACGACACCTTTGAAGCGGTGATCGAAGCATACCTGCCGATCATGAAGTACATGACCGTTTCCCTTACGACGGACGGCATCCGTATGGCGATGGAGGCGGACGGCGTCGCCGCTCTGCCGGCGACGGTCCTGCCGGTAGAATGCAGACAGGAAGATGAGACCGTCTACATGACCATCCGCAGGCGGAGGGGAGGTGAGACGGTATGATGAAACTCGAGACATTGTCCGGAACCGGACTCTGGTACGTGCTGTGCATCATTTCCCTCTTGCTGGTGGCGGGGGCGCTGTGGACGATCCCGCAATCCCTGCAGACGATCCATGGCAAAACGATGCGTTTTATTGCGGGCGTCAATGCGCTAATGTCGATCGCGGTGCTGGTAGTGCTGATGGACTGCGCTATGTATTTCGATAACGGTATAGGGAAATCCGATTATAAGGCGGTGGATCTGTTTTTATTCCGACAGCCCTGGCTTCTCTATGCGGGGATGGAAGTCCTTACAGCGATCCTCTTCATCATTCTGGAAGTGCATCACATGAATTGCCGGAAACACTTCCTAACGGAAGATGCCATCCGACAAACATTGAATATGCTGCCCGAAGGCATAGCCGTCAGCGATGAAAGCGGTTTGGTTCGTCTCTCGAACCTGAAGATGGACGCATTGTGCCGCACATTGACCGGAGAACTGCTGACCGATACCAATCGTTTCTGGTCGTATTTGGAGGAAAAACAGGAGAGCCGTTACGGAAGGATCCTCTTGCGTACTCCCGATGATCACGCGTGGATCTTCGAGAGCGAACTTCTGATGGCGCATAATCTGAAATACCGGAATTTGAAGTCGTTCGCCCGGACCTACCGGCAGATCACGGCCCGGGACGTTACCGAACGGTATCGCATCATCGAGGAACTGAAGAAGAAAAACGTGCGTCTGCAGGATATCCAGAGGCGTATGAAAGCAGTCTCCGAACTGTCCGGCGACATGTTCGTAGAAGAGGAACAGCAGCGGGCGCGCGCCACATTGCACAACCAGCTGGGCCAGGTGCTCCTCATGGGACGGCATTATCTGGAGCATCCCGAGAAGACGGACGCGAACCTGGTCTACATGGTCACGCGGCAAATGAACCGCTTCCTCCTGGGTGAGGACGTGGGACCCCGCGAGAAGGCTCCCGGCTCCATGGATGAGCTGTCTGAGGCGATCGCCATGGCGGGAAGCATCGGCGTTACCATTCACATGAAAGGCCGCGTGCCGACGGAGGCGTACATCCGAGGGTTACTGGCGCAGGCCATTACGGAATGTGCGGCAAATACCGTGAAACACGCGGAAGGTGACTGTGTCACTGTGGATATCGCCGAGGGAGATGAAGGAGTTTTGATCACCCTCACGAACAACGGAAAGCCGCCGAAAGGAAGCATCGCCGAGAGCGGCGGACTCTTATCCTTGCGGCGAAAAACCGAGGACATGGGCGGCATCATGCATGTCGAAAGCAGCCCGGCCTTCGTGCTGACATTGGTCGTTTCAAGCGGGATCGTCCCCGAAGGTTTTGATGAGCTGTAAAAATGGTACAATCAGGTGATATACAAAAACCCTCCCTGCAGTTATACTAATCTTGTATGGCTGAGGGAGGGTTTTTATGCCCTTCGAAGACCGAAAATGAATACTTACAGAAAGGAGCCGGTGAAGTTTGAATAATAAAACGAGAGTCGTCATCGCGGATGACCAAAACATCTCCCGTGGCTTTTTTGAAATGTATGTCCGCGCCGCTGTTGGCTATGAACTGGTCGCCGGACTTCGGACGGCAGGAGAGGCTGTCGAATTCCTCGATGAGAACGAAGCGGATCTTCTGATCCTGGACGTGATGATGCAGGAAGGAATCGACGGGATCACGGCTGCCCAAATGATAAAAGAGAGACATCCGAAGGTAAAGATCATCCTCACGACCTCCGCATCGGAGACCAGTTGGGAGGATAAGGCCCGAAAGATCGGAGTCGAAAGCTTCTGGTACAAAGAGTACGATGAGCATGGAATCCAGGAGATCATGGACCGGACCATGAACGGCGAACGCGTCTATCCGGGGGATCAGCCGAAGGTGCCTTTCGGGAAGATCACACGGGCGGATCTGACGGACCGCGAACTGGAGGTTCTTCGTGAATTGACCGGAAGCCTCACGAATGAAGAGATCGCGGAGAAGTTGAATATATCGGTAAATACCGTGAAGAGGCATTTACAAAACATCATGGAGAAAACAGGGTTCGTAAGCCGGCTGGAACTGGCAATGAACGCGAAATCCCTGGGCCTGGTGGTCAGTGATCTGGATCGTACCGGAAGAGATTAACAGGCATACAGTTTATGGATGTATGATACAGAATTAGAGGAAAGAGAAAGTGTTATGAAGAAATTCAGGTTATTAAGCGTGACGCTGGTATTTATGCTGTTATTGCTGCAGTATGTCGGAGGACAGAAGGTTTATGCGGCAAACACAGATTATCTCGAAGACGGAGATGTAGTGACCTTTGGAAGCTACCCGCAGACTTTGGTGAGAGATAATGACTTGATCGACGAATTGGATCAGGTGTCCAAAACATGGGAAAAATACCCCTATTATTCGAAGAATACGAGTCCGAAAAGTTCTCAAGTGGCTAATCTGAATTATTCCCTGATGGAGTATGCGGATTTTTACTATGGAAACCAAAAGTACCGTGCGGTTCGGATATTGAAATATCGTCCTACCCAAACGGTCGACATGGAACCGGGAGATGCGCAACACAGTAGGCAGGATGATTACGGATATACTACGAATTATGTTTACTATTTCTCGTATGATCCGATCCGGTGGCTGGTCCTGAGTAAGGGGAACGGTATCCTGATTTCTGAGAAGGAGCTGGATTCACAGCCGTTCAATGCTACATACACCAGTGCAAACAACAAACTAACGAACAATCTTAATTCAGATGCAAAACCCTCACATTATTACTACTCCACGTTACGGCATTGGCTGAACGGAATCAGTGATAATTACACGGATTATTATGATTTCAATTTTATAAGAACGGCCTTCTCTTCTTCTGAGAGGAGAGATTTAAGAACGAGACAAATGACGTTTACGGACGGGACTATCCGGAAAACCACTTCCGAAGCAGTGTTCCTGCTCAGTAAGAGTGAATTGGAGAACTACAGAAGATTTGCAGATAATCCGGTAAACGTTCCATCCGTTCCTACGGATTATTCGGAGGCACAGGGATGTTCAGCAAAGGAATCGTGGTGGTTATCTGATAGCAGTACCGCTAGTTCCACGGAGGCATATTATGTGTACAGGGGTTCTGACCTTCCTTATGGAGATCCTCATTTCGTGGGAATGACCATTATCGGTGTGCGTCCTGCGATCAAAGTTGACTTAAGCAGTAGTGCTGTGGTCGCATATCCTAAACTCGTGCTGGATGCACAGGTAGACGATGATCACCCTATGATGCGTTGGGATGCCTATCCCGGTGCCCAAAAGTATGTGATCGAGTGCAATCAGAGTACGGATCCGGATCAGTTGGGTGGCTGGTATGCTCAAAAAGAACTCAGTTCTTCTACATTGACCTACTCGGACACGGGGACCCTTCCGGAGAACAGTTATCACTATCGTCTCAGAGTTAAGACATCAAAAGGGGACCTGTTATCTGCTCCTGTGAGATTTGATTATAAGCTTCCGGTGCCGATCATTTTGGTCAACTCCGATGAGGATTCCGGTAAGCCCTATATTCAAGTCGGTCGGGTGTCGTATGCGGATGAATACACCATTTGGAGGTGTTACGATGGTACGTGGGATCCTTTTGTCAGTTATAATTCGGTCTTTGAGGATGATTACTTCAGATATGAAGATAGTACAGCAGTCACAGGAAGAGAATATGGATACGAGGTACGGGCTAAATCTACCAAAAACTCGATCTATAATTCCGATTTTTCGATCGCAAGGTATGTGAAGTGTGTACCCGCGAAGGTGACATCGATTAAAAAATCGGATAACGAGTATGGAAGTCCGAAACTCTCTTGGAATTCTGTCAGCGGTGCGAAAGGCTATCGGATCATGTACAGACTGATCGGTACGTCCACGTGGTCTGAGGCCTATACGAAGAATTCGTATTACGTGATCCCATATACCGAGCCGGGCATGACCTATCAATATCGTGTCTATGCCGCCCTTTCTGAAACGGATAAGACTTTTGATTCCGCGCCTGCGACCGGATCTTGCACCAGTGCCGGCGTGCCCAATTTTATTACATGGCCGCAGAATGTTGTAGCATTTGAAGGCGGATCCGAAGTAATTCTTAAGGTGATTGCAAGCGGAATAGGAGTGACCTATGACTGGTTAGTCGAGCGCGCCGGATATGAGGATGTCGGGTATGTAAAAGAGCATTCCTGTACGAACGGAGAGTGGAGTTACAAACCGGATAAACTTGATGATGGAGCTACGTATTATGTTCGTTTGACCGATCAGTTTGGGAGAAAGACATGGTGCAATACATACTCCATTGCGATCCTTTCGCAGCCGAAAAACAAGACGGTATCTGTCGGCGATGTGGCAGAAATCACCGTAACCACATGCGTTCCCGATCTGGTTTCGTCCTATCAGTGGCAATCCAGAAAGGATTCGTCGAGTGCGTGGTCGAATTCCGGTCAACCTGGAGCGAAGACGGCGACTCTGAAAGTTACGACGAGTGCGGGACTTCATGGTTGGCAATTCCGGTGCGTAGTAAAGGATAAGAACGGACATCAGGCAACTTCTGAGCCGATGACATTGACCGTGGTACCGAAGATCACGACGCAGCCGAAGAATGCTAAGGTTCCGGTAGGAGATATTGCAGAGTTTACAGTAGCGGCAGCCGGTAAAGCATCGCTTAGCTATCAGTGGCAGTCCAGAAAGGATTCCTCAAGTGCGTGGTCGAATTCCGGCCAGCAGGGAGCGAAGACGGCGACCCTGAAGGTGAAGACGAGTGCGGGCCTTCATGGTTGGGAGTTCCGTTGTGTTGTTACGGATGGCAACGGAAAGCAAAAGGCCTCTAATGCTGCGAAATTGTCGGTGGTGCCGAAGTTCACGACCAATCCGAAGAGTGTATACGCAGCAGCGGGAAGCACAGCGAAGTTTACGGTAGCAGCGACCGGTAAGGCATCGCTCAGTTACCAGTGGCAGTCCCGCAAGGACGCATCGAGTGCATGGACGAACTCCGGTCAGCAGGGAGCGAAGACCGCAACCCTGTCGGTGGCGGCGACCAACGGCCTGAACGGCTGGCAGTTCCGCTGCGTGGTGACCGACGGAAACGGAATGTCCTGGGGCTCAGGAGTGGCTACGTTGTATACACAGCTGAGCATCCGCACACAGCCTAAGAACACGACGACGTCAAAAGGCAGCAAAGTGCAACTGACGATTGAAGCGTATGGTAAGGCATCGCTCAGTTATCAGTGGCAGTCCCGTAAGAATTCCTCGAGCGAATGGACGAATTCGGCTCTTCCCGGAGCGAAGACCGCAACATTGGATGTGACGGCGACTGCAGGTTTGAACGGTTACCAATTCCGTTGCATCGTGACCGATGGAAACGGAAAGAAATTGCCTTCGAAAGAAGCTACTTTGACCGTAAAATGATATGGGGATCAAGTATATAGTCCTGTAGACTATTACGAAGAGGAAGAAGGAGAGAGAGCATGAAGAAATGGATCGCAACGCTTTTGATCGCGGTTTTGTGTGCTGCTTCATTTGCGGGAGGCCAGAAGGTTTTTGCTGCGAGTGCCAGTGACATTAAAGACGGAGACATTGTCACGTTCGGCAGCTATCCGCAGTCGCTGGTGACAGACAGCGCGCTGATCAAAAAACTGGATGATGAGGGATTATCGTTTTATTTCTATCCGTACTATTCGAAAAACACGTCTTCTACAAGTTCGGTATATCCGACGAAGCAGGATACGGACCCGCAGCTGAGCATGATGTTTTTTGCGGACTTTACCTACAACGGTAAGAAGTACCGCGCGGTGAAGATACGGAAATACCGCCCCATCGATGTTTTAAAGATTCCGGACAGTGAGTATAAGCAGCAGATCAACGGTTATGCCAAGGATACTGTCTACTATTTTGAATATCAGCCGATCCGCTGGATCGTTCTGGATAAGAACAAAGGCATTCTGCTGTCAGAGAAGGTTTTGGATGCGCAGCCGTTCAATGCGTACTATAAGCTTGTGAACGGTAAAGCCATGAGCGCGGTCGAAGGAGGCGAAAACGCGTCTGCATCGAATTATTACTATTCGACGGTAAGACACTGGCTGAACGCCGATTCGAATTTTGATCCGGACTATGGAAGAGCGAATTTCCTGAATACGGCATTTTCGACATCCGAGAAGACGGCGTTAAGCACGTATAGCGTATCCGTTCTTGACGGAAGTGCTTCCAGAAATGCGATCGACTATGTATTCCTGTTGCCTCAGTCTGCAGTAAACAGTTATAAGTCGCGTATCACATCTTCGGATAATACGGATTACGCGGAATCCCAGGGCATGAGTAAAAGAGGCGCAGGCACAGGTACGCCTTGGTATCTGGCCACGATGACTGACAATACCAATGTATATTATATGCAGGATCAGAGTATCAAGAGTTCTTCGAATTCGGCATATTTCAGCGTGATTACATCAACGCAGACAGGTATCCGTCCTGCGATAAAGGTCGACTTAAGCAACGCAAATGTGGTTGGCCCGTTTAAGATCTCGACACAGCCAAACGCCGATACAGGCATACCTAGTTTAACTTGGGCTTCCTATCCCGGCGCCAAGTCGTATGAAGTTTATCGTTGCCCGGAGAACTCAAATCTGAGTTCTGAAGCCAGCTGGAGCAAAGTCGCGACCTTGGGATCCGGAGCAACCGAATATTCGGATCCGAATGCCAAAGCCGAAAACACTTACTATTATCGGGTTCGGGCAGTTCTGGCTGACCGGACAGAAACATCCAATATCGTGCATGTGAATTGCGCCCTTCCCAGACCGGTAATTTCCATGGGTAATCGTGACAATGAAACCGGTCTTCCGAAGGTTACCTGGAAAGCCGTGGAGGGTGCGACCGAGTATGAGATCTACAGAAGAGAAGACGGTTCGTCCGAATTGCAATACGTAACTGCGGTCACGGCAAATACTGCATCAACGCAAACTTATTTGGATACAAGTGGCCAGGTCGAGGTCGGCAAGGTCTACTATTATCGCATTAAGGCGTTATCGAGGAGCTCGGTCTATAATTCGGCTTATTCCGTTGAAAAATCGATCCGATGCACATTGGCCGCGCCTGCGCCGATCACGAAAGACGATTCTTCAGACGGTATGCCGAAGTTATCCTGGCCTGCTGTTTCAGGAGCTTATCGATATCTGATCCAGTATAAGAAATCTTCAGACACCGAGTGGAAGAGCGGACTTGCGAATTCGACATCGTATGTTTTGCCGAATTGTGAACCCGGGGCAACCTATAATTATAAAGTGATTGCTCAGTATTTTTATCCCAATCAGCAGACGACCCCGTTTGATTCGGCACCTAATTCGGGCTCGATCACCTGTGCTGCAAAACCGGAGTTTACCGATCCGGCTAAGGTTCATGCAGCATTTTCCGGACGGTCACAGATTTTCCTGAAGGTCGGATCCAAAGGAAAAGGCCTGGAGTTTAAGTGGTGGTTCAAGCGTCCGCTTTCGGGTTCGAATGCCTATGAACTGGAGTTTACCTCCGGGGTGAATGTGTCGACGAACGGATGTAGCTATTCATTGATGCCGTATACGAAGGATGACGGCGCTCAGTATTATGTAGTCGTTACGGATAAATTCGGACGTACGGCTACTTCGCCGACCAGTAATATCGTGGTGTTCACGAACCCGAAGGATACAACCGTTAAGGTCGGAGAAACCGCATATTTCTCTGTAGCTTCTCAATACAGCGGATATATCGCTTCACTGACTTATCAGTGGCAGTCCCGTAAGCCCGGATCGAGCGAATGGACGAACTCCAGCCAGCCCGGGGCGAAAACCGCGACCTTGGCGGTCAATGCGAGCGCGGGATTGAACGGATGGGAGTTCCGCTGTGTTGTATCCGGATCGAACATTTCGACCATTTATTCCTATGGGGCTACATTGAACGTAGAACCCAAGATCACGAAGCAACCGGAATCCCTCTGGATCAAGGCCGGTGATACGGCGAAATTTACGGTGGCGGTAACCGGAAAAGCGCCCTTTACCTATCAGTGGCAGTCTCGTAAGAACTATGAATCTACCTGGACGAATTCCGGCCAGAGTGGTGCCAAAACGGCAACGCTTTCCGTAGCGCCTCAAAACGGGCTGCATGGCTGGCAGTTCCGGTGTATCATAAAGGATGCCAACGGACAGCAGGTCATCTCCAATACAGCTTTTTTATACATCAATCCGAAGATCACACAGCAGCCCAAGAATGTTTTTGCCGCGCCGGGAACCACAGCCAAATTTACCGTGGCGGCGACCGGCAAAGGCCCCTTGAAATATCAGTGGCAGTCCCGCAAGAATGCAGACGCAGTATGGACGAATTCGGGACAGCCCGGAGCTAAGACAGCTACCCTGTCGGTGTCAGCAACGGAGGGACTGAATGGCTGGCAGTTCCAGTGTATCGTGACCGATGCCAACAATATGATGACGCCTTCGAATATAGCGATCCTTTCGACGAAGGCGAATATTGTAGCGCAACCTGCGAACCAGACGGTCAAGGTCGGCGATACGGCGAAATTTACGGTGACGGCGGCAGGAAAAGGCACGCTTACGTATCAGTGGCAGTCCCGCAAGGGCTACTCGGGAACCTGGGCGAATTCGAGCCAGCCCGGAGCTAAGACAGCGACTCTGTCTGTGACAGCTACTGCCGGCTTGCATGGATGGCAGTTCCGTTGCGTTGTAACGGATGCTAACGGAAAGACTGCTGTATCCCGCGAGGCAACGTTGTCGGTTCTTCCGAAGGTCACGAAACAGCCGTCGAACCTGAGCGTCGCTGCGAATACGACAGCGAAATTTACAGTGACGGCGACCGGCAAAGCTCCTCTTACGTATCAGTGGCAGTCCCGCAAGAATTCCTCCTCTACATGGACGAATTCGGGACAGCCCGGCGCGAAGACAGCGACCCTGTCGGTCAATGCGACCGCAGGCTTAAACGGCTGGCAGTTCCGTTGCCTTGTATCGGATTCAAACGGAATGTGCTCGGAATCCAATCCCGCTACATTGACCGTGAAGAAATAAAATCATATAGGTATATTTGATGCATGCGGCGGACACCGATTATCGTGTCCGCCGCATGTGTTATTTTCTGTAATTCTTCTCCAGGTGTAGAAATGAGTGTATTTTTCTGCTATAATACTATGTGTGCGATTGAAAGGCACAGAGAAAATGGATGAAATCAGGAGGTTTACTTCGCATGAAGAAACAAAAGTTATGGGTGGCCACTACCGTGTCTACACTCACGGTTTTAGTCATCGCACTGGTAGCCCTAATCATCTGCATGACTCCGGCGGTTTCCGCAGGTCAGTACATGTATGACGGTGTCGGCGGAACGTTTACCGGCTCCGGCCCGAATCAGACAGCCCGGTTTAATTCTCCCGAGAATGCTTTGAACGGATGGGGCACCATCAGTGGTTATAAGATCGATGAAAATACTAGCGGTGAACTGGAGATCATGCCGTTTAGTATTCGTGTTACCGAGATCGTAGTCGGCACGAGTGCTTATTCTGCTGCACGTACAAAGAACGGCCCGGTTTCGGCTCCGCTTGACGGCGAACACGGCATATTTGTGAAAGTTTCGTTGACGAACACGGGATCAAAACCCATATCTTTCAACTGGACCGAAATGGGTATCGGCGGCGTATATACTCAGTGGTGGGTCATACATACGGATTCAAATCCTCATGAATATACCTTACCGGGAAAGTCCAGAAACTACTATCTGTATGCAAATGTGCCCGATGACTCGGAAATGATCCCCTTCATTAGCATGATGTTTAATGACGGAACTTCCGTGAGCAACAACAACTTTGTATATATGACCTTCCCGGTATCGGCACCTCAGCCTTCCACGACGGAAGCTCCTAAGGCACCTACCATCGTAACACAGCCTAAGAGTAAGGGTGCCATAGCAGGAACGACGGCGGAATTTTCTGTAGATGCTTACGGAACGGGAGCACTTAACTATCAGTGGCAGTATCGTAAGAATTCTTCGGCTTCATGGGCGAACTCCGGCCAGAAGGGCGCGAAGACTGCGACACTTTCGGTTTCGGCTACCGAAAACTTAAACGGATATCAGTTCCGTTGCGTTATCACGGATCCTGCAAACGGCTTACAGTCGATAACCAGAGAGGCTACCCTGTCGATCAATTTGTCGATCCTCGCGCAGCCTGCAGATAAAAACGCGGCGAACGGATCTACCGCGAAGTTCAAGATCGTGGCTTCCGGTGTCGGAACGCTTAACTATCAGTGGCAGCAGCGCAGCAGTGCTTCCGGAACATGGACGAACTCGACTTTAAGCGGAGCGAACACAAACACGCTCAGCGTTCCGGCAAACTCCTCGCATAACGGATGGCAGTTCCGCTGTATGGTATCGGACAGCAAGGGTGAATCCGCAGAATCCTTGACCGCAACATTAAATGTCGTTCCGATCACGATCTCCGCTCAGCCGGCAGACTTCACCACGCAGGCAGGCAACACGGCGACATTCACCGTAGCGGCAAGCGGCACCGGCACCCTGACCTATCAGTGGCAGTCCCGCAAGAATGAAGCTGCTGCATGGTCGAACTCCGGCGCAACAGGCGCAAAGACGAAGACCCTGTCTATAGCTACGACCGGCGGCCTCGATGGCTGGCAGTTCCGCTGTATCATCAAGGACGGCAACGGCCGTATGGTCGAGTCGGATGAAGCAAACCTAACCGTACGCATTAAGTTCACTACTAATCCGGCAAATGTCAGCACCGTTCCCGGATTGAAGGCGAAGTTCACGGCAGCAGCTGCCGGTAAGGCACCGCTTTCCTACCAGTGGCAGTCCCGTAAGAATGCAGACGCTGCATGGACGAATTCCGGCCAGTCCGGTGCGAAGACACCGACTCTGACGGTCAATGCGACCGCAGGCTTAAACGGCTGGCAGTTCCGTTGCGTCGTAACCGATGGAAATGGTTTCAAATGGGGTTCCGGCGTCGCAACATTGTCTGTAGGAGCTATCGCAGTCACAAAACAGCCCACCGATCAGAAAGCGATCGCCGGCTCTAAGGCTGACTTCACCTTAAGTGCAGTCGGTTCCGGCACCCTGACGTATCAGTGGCAGTCCCGCAAGAATGCAGATGCTACATGGGCGAATTCCGGTCAGCCCGGCGCGAAGACAGAGACCCTGTCGGTGAATACGACCCCGGGCTTAAACGGCTGGCAGTTCCGCTGTATCGTAAAAGACAGCGCAAAACATCAGACCGTCTCGGATATCGTTACATTGTCGATCGTTCCGAATATCACCGCGCAGCCTGCGAACGCCAGTGTAAAGGTCGGCGTGACAGCAAACTTCACGATTCGTGCGACCGGAATGGGAACGCTGAAATATCAGTGGCAGTCCCGTAAGAATTCCTCCGCAGAATGGTCGAATTCCGGACAGAGCGGCGCGAAGACTGCTACATTATCCGTGAAAACGACAGCAGGCTTAAACGGCTGGCAGTTCCGCTGCATTGTAACGGATGCGAACGGACAGAAATCGAATTCGAATGCGGCGACATTGACCGTAAAATAATAAAACAAACATAAAAATATAACTTCTGCGGCGGACTGATAAACCGGTTTCCGCCGCAGATTTTTTCTGCTCTTTCGGTATTCGTACATTGTTTTTTCTATCATATTATGCTACACTGGAATCAAGATTTAGGTAGCCAGAAAACAATCACATAATATTGGAAAGGGAGAAAGATTATATGGATAAACGCCGGTTTTTCAAACATACACTAATGCTCCTGGTGGCGGTGCTGATGCTGACGCTGGCACCGAAACAGGTCAGTGCATATGACGACGAGGATACCGTTTGGTTTGTGGATTTTCACCCGTGGAGCTCTGCGGGCGTAACTATACGGGTCATGAACGGAGCGGAGATAAATCCCGTCCCGACCTGCTACATTAAGGATCAGGTCTTTGAAGGCTGGTATTATGATTATGGCACATACGAGACTCCATATCTCTCGGGCCGGATCTATAAGAATACGGACCTGTATGCAAAGAATTCTCCTGTCCTTAAGAATGCTTCTGTAACTGTCATCGCGCCCGTGGCCGGAGAACATCCGAATCCGACACGTATCGCATATCCTTCCGCTGCTCATTATTCTATTGCCGGAGTTAGGTTCATCGAGTATAATAATGGGCCCGTGAAGACGATGAGCACGAAGGACGTGTTTGAGAAGGGCAAGACCTACCAGGTCGTAGCCGTAGTCCGTCCGTCGGATGGATATAAGGTCACGATAGCTCCGTTTGTGTATAAAGACGAGACATATTATCTGCCTACGCATATGAGAATCAATAATCGTGATGCCAAACTGTATAAGGATTTCTCCAACAGTACTGTGACTTACGACCGCATTTCTGAGACCGAGTTTTATACATTTTTCTACACCCCCGATCCTGATATGTATTGTGCGCTTTATTTCGAACTGAATGCGCCAAATAATAAGACCGCGACCGGAGGACCGAGCGACATCAACACGTACTTTGGAGATACGGTCACGATCCCGTTATCGAAACCGACCTGCCCCGGCTATACTTTTTTGGGGTGGTCCACCGATGAAAATGCAAACGAGCCGGAGTATAAGCAGGGCGATACCTATTACGTAAGATCCGAATGGGCTGACCGCCTCTATGCGGTATGGGCGCCGATTCCAAGCATCACGACCCAACCTGAGGATGTGGCTGTGCTTCCGGGAGAAACCGCAACATACTCCGTTCTGGCTCACGGCTATAAGAATTTGACCTACCAGTGGCAGTACCAGGTTCCCGGCAGTACGAGCTGGTTAGTATACAGTCAGGAAGACGCGACGGCATCGACGCTGTCGATCGAGGCGCAGGACTCCCTGTATGGATATCGTTATCGTTGCGTCGTAACGGACGGAGCCGGCGTTTCCGTGATATCGAAACCGGCTGCGCTCTATACCTGTCCGGTGATCACTCGGCAACCGAAAAACACGAAGACAACTGCGGGTTCTACAGCGAAGCTGACATTGACCGCGTCCGGATTCGGACCGTTCACTTACCAGTGGCAGTCACGGAAGGACGCAAACTCTGCCTGGACGAATTCGGGGCAGAGCGGAGCGAAGACCGACACGCTTTCGATCGCCGTGACCGGCGGCTTGCACGGCTGGCGGTTCCGTTGCATCGTTACGGATGCGCACGGGCAGAAGACGATCTCAAGGGATGTCACTCTGGGCATCAGTCCGGCGTTCACGAAAAATCCGGAAAATCAGTCCGTTCCGGCAAACTATACAGCACTCTTTAACGTTGAGGCGATCGGGACCAAACCGCTCACCTATCGGTGGCAGGAACGTGCCGATTCTACGCAGGATTGGACGGATACGACGGAGACCGGATACGATACATCTCAGCTGATGGTAACTGCCGTCATTGCCCGTCACGGATATCAGTATCGTTGTATAGTTACTGCGGCCAATGGTTTGAGTAAGTCTTCGCTGTCGGCGACGCTGACCATCATCCCGAGGATCATGAAGCAGCCGGTCAGCCGCACGGTATCTGTCGGCACGGCGGCTACATTTACCGTGGAAGCGGTGGGTAAGGCACCCCTCAGTTACCAGTGGCAGTCCCGAAAGAATGCGGACAGCGCATGGACGAATTCAGGGCAGAGCGGAGCGAAGACTAAGACTCTGACAGTTGCGACAACTCCCGGTTTAGACGGATGGCAGTTCCGCTGCGTCGTAACGGACGGAAACGAGCAGAAGGAGTATACAGACGTTGCTACTCTTCGGGTAAAAACGGACACGCCGAAGATCACCACTCAACCTGTGGATCAGACGGTGGGTGCCGGGACGGAAGCTACATTTTCCGTGGTTGCGATCTGCTCGGAAACCATGACTTACCGGTGGCAATCGCGAAAGAATGCAGAGAGCGACTGGTCGTATTCGGGCCAGAGCGGAGCGAAGACCGAGACTCTGACAGTTGCGACAACTCCCGGCTTAAACGGCTGGCAGTTCCGCTGCATCGTGACCTCGGCGACCGGGAAGAAGACCACTTCCGATGTGGTCACTCTGACCGTTCTTCCGGTGATCACGCAGCAGCCTTCCGATACGACGGTGGCTGTAGGTGAGACGGCGACATTTACCGTAAAGGCAAATGGAAAGGCGCTTACCTACCGCTGGCAGTCACGTAAGAATTCGGACGCGGCATGGACGAACTCCGGACAGAGCGGAGCGAAGACCGATACATTGACCGTACCGATGCGCGCAGGTTTAGATGGCTGGCAGTTCCGCTGCGTTGTGACCGATGCGAACGGACAGATCGTTTATTCCAAAGCAGCAACTCTAAAAAAGGGTTAATGAGTATAAGTTTTTTGAGAAAAGGATAGGAGGTAACGTAGATTGAATAAGAGGAGAGTATCATGGCCTCGGCTCATCGTCGCACTGTTTGTGCTGACCGTTACTTTAACAGGCGCTTTAGCGCTTTTTGGTGGCTCCGTATCGACGGAGGTTTCGGTATATGCGGACAGCACTGCGGCCGTGACGATCACGTCGCAGCCCGCGAGTGTCAATGTACCGGTCGGCAACACGGCTACGTTTACCGTGGCTGCGAAGGGTACGGGGACGCTTACGTATCAGTGGCAGTCGCGTAAGAATGCGAGCAGTTCCTGGGCGAACTCCGGGCAGCCCGGCGCGAAAACGAAGACGCTATCCGTCACAGCGACGGCGGGCTTACATGGCTGGCAGTTCCGCTGTGTCGTAACGGATGGAAACAAGAAGATAGCCGTGTCAGATTCGGCCGTTCTGAAAGTCGTTCCGAAGATCACTGTGCAGCCGAAGGACCAGAGGACCCCGGCCGGAAAAGTCGCGACATTTACCGTGGAAGCGACCGGAAAGGCGACGCTCAGTTATCGGTGGCAGTCGCGTAAAGATGCAAACAGCGCGTGGACGAATTCCGGCCAGCCCGGCGCGAAGACGAAGACACTGTCCGTCACAGCGACGGCGGGCTTACATGGCTGGCAGTTCCGCTGCGTCGTGACCGATGGAAACGGCGTAAGCTGGGGATCGGGTGTTGCAACATTGACCGTGGTGCCCCAGATTACGAAGCAACCGGCGAATCAGAGCGTGGGCGTCGGAGATACCGCGACATTTTCCGTGGAGGCGACCGGCAAGGCACCCCTAAGCTATCGGTGGCAGTCACGTAGAGATGCAAACAGTGAATGGGCGAATTCCGGCCAGCCCGGCGCGAAGACGAAGACACTGTCCGTCACAGCCTCAGCGGGCTTACATGGCTGGCAGTTCCGCTGCGTCGTGACCGACGGAAACGGGAAGAGCTGGGGATCGGGCGTAGCGACATTGACCGTGATCCCGAAGATCACACAGCAACCTGAGAGCATTCATGTCGTAGCCGGAACGACCGTACAGTTTAAGGTCGCAGCGACCGGAAAAGCGACGCTTAGTTATCAGTGGCAGTCGCGTAAGGATGCAAACAGTTCCTGGGCGAATTCGGGCCAGCCCGGCGCGAAGACGGCAGCCCTGACAGTCGCATCGACGAATGGTTTAAACGGCTGGCAGTTCCGCTGCGTCGTAACCGACGGCAACGGTAAGAAGGCGGCCTCCGCTGCGGCGACCTTGTACGTCGAGCAGTTGCCGATCAATGCCGTGGATATCACGTTATATGCGCTTTCCGACGGCTACAAGGATGCCCTGACGATTCCTTCAAATAAACCGCAGACTTTCCAGTTGCAGGCTACAGGAACGAATGTTCGATATTCCGTACAGAGCGGTAATACATGCACCGTTGACTCGACAGGCCTGGTAAAGGTCCGCTACGTCCAGACGACGGTCTTCAGCCTGGCGACCGGCGAGAGCCGCGTTGAGAACCGCCCGCAGTTCGGCGATTCCGTGATCTCATGCACCATCGACGGCGTGACCTACACCGTGAATGTGCATGTTGTGGACTATGCGGTGGAATATGCTGACGGTCTGATCCGGGAGTATCTGAAGAAGAATATCACTTCGGGTATGACTGACCTGGAGAAGATGAATGCCATCGCTCATTATCCGGCTACATTCGACTACAGTGCGAGCTACTCCGGTTACGTATCCATGCTGATCTACGGCGGCGGTGACTGCTGGGCCAGCACATCCCTGATCGTGCGTGAGTGCGAACTGCTGGGCATCGAAGCATGGTCCCGCAACGGCAACAGAGATCCCGGCGCAGGCAGCGGCCATCGCAACGCGATGGCGTACCTGAACGGCAAATACTATGAACTGGAGGCCGGCTACTCGGGAACCGCGCCCCGTTCCTACAACGTAAAGGAGCGGACCAGCCTGTTCTCGACCCGTAATCTTTCGGACGGCACGCTGTCCGTCTATCAGTTCGATGGTAAGACCTACCCGGATAAGTTTGAGATCCCGACCTCAATCGGCGGCAAGAACGTCACCGTGATCGAGAAGAGTGCATTTTCCTCGCTGACGAGCAGCGAGGTGGTACTTCCCGCGAATCTCGTGGATCTCGGCGATTTCGCCTTTACCGCAGGTAAGAACCTGAAGAAGGTCACCATCCCCGCATCTGTGAAGACCTGGGGCTCCGGCGTATTCACACAGGCTGCCGATCTGGTGATCACGATCGCCTCCGGCAACCCGTACTTCGTCTTGAAGAATAACTGCGTTTACTCGAAGGACCTGACGGTTTTGTATGATGCGCACCTTGCCTCCGGCCAGGTGACCCTGCAGAGCGGCCTTACAACGATCCGGCCCTATGCGTTCTACTACAACAACGCCGCAACGGAGATCGTCGTTCCGTCGAGCGTGACAACGATCGGCGAGGGCGCTTTCGGCAACTGCTCGGCGCTGACCAGCGTAACATTCTCCGGCAATGGTCTTAAGAGTCTGGATGCGTTCGTATTCGCGAACTCGAACCTCTCGAGCGTGACATTGCCCGCATCCCTTACTTCGGTCGATGCCCACGCTTTCTGGTATGGCGGCTCGATGAACGTGATCTTCACATCCACCACGGCCCCGACCTGGAGCCAGACCGACTTCGACGTCTCCGGCTACAGCAATATGCACTTCTACGCACCCGTGGGAGGAACCGGCTATGACAGTGGTGTTTGGACGAAACTGAACGTAACATACGGGACACCGTGAGACGGAAAAACTGTTTTCGGGTTCAAAACGGCTGAAGCCGATTAAGACAGAAAAAACAGCCGGCGAGATCGACGAAACTTATTTTTCGGATGCGGAAACGGGTGACTTGAAGGTTTCGAAGAGTGAGAGCGGGGAACTGCCTGTTTCTGAAGATGAAAAAGCCACCGGCGGTAAGGTATCGCATGCGTGGAAACCCATTACGATCGTGAGTATCTTCGCGGGAGTTCTGGCAGTTGCAGGCTTCATCCTTGCGGGGAAATGGTTCATGAACCGTAACATTCCGATTGACGAAGCGCATTTTCCGAATGAGTATTTACGCGAATATATAGTGAGCGAGTTCGATCTGGACGAAGATGGTATGCTCAGCAAAGCAGAACGAGAAGAAGTGTTCCGCATCGAGATCGTACAGGAGCCGTCGTACCAGGGCTTCATGGGCGGTGGCTACTGGGATCCCTTCGTATATCCGATCGTTATCGATACTTTGACAGGCATAGAGTATTTTCCGAATCTGGAATCTCTGACTTGCAAAGGCCTGTATTTGAAAGAGTTGGATATAAGTTCAAATAAAGCTATGGATTATTTGGATTGTTCCGGGAATCAACTGACGAGTCTGGATGTTCGTTCGAATAAAGCGTTGGAGTATTTGAATTGCTCCAATAACCTTCTGACCGAACTGGATGTTCGTTCGAATAAAGCGTTGAGTGAACTCGATTGCAGTAATAATCAGATCAGCAAATTGAAGTTTCGTAAAAACGAAGACCTGAGTAAGAATACCGATTTGGAGAGGATAAGCTGTGCGGGAAATCAATTGTATGAACTGGATTTCAGTAAGAACGCTGTTTTGAAGTGGGTGGACTGTTCCGAAAACCAATTGCATGAACTGAATTTCAACGGAAACCCGATGCTGAAGACCTTGGGCTGTAATCACAATCGACTGGAAAGTCTGGATCTGTCCGGAAATGCGGAACTGACTGAACTTAGTTGCGAAGGGAATCTGCTGATGGCTTTGAACCTGGTTCAGTGTGAGTCTTTGGTTCAACTGTACGCGGAGGGGAACCCGCTGGCGCACGTAGAATTGAACAAAAATGCACTGCTTAGCGGAATTGTGCCTCCGATCGCAGAATGAGAATACATTTGCCAAATCGGTCATCCTGTGATAAAATAAACGGGTAGCGGATTTCAAATCGAATAGGTCCGAAAGAGAGTGTGAAAACCTAATAATGTACAAAGGAGAGCGGGAAAACAATGAGTAAAGATGCTAAAATTACGATTCATCCGCTGTATCAGATCGGTGAGATCAGTAACCGACTGTTCAGCACATTTCTGGAGCCGATCGGCTCCATGGTTAACGGCACCATGTACAACCCGAAGCATCCGACTGCGGATGAAGAGGGCTTCCGTACGGATGTCATCGACGCCCTGAAGGTGACAGGCATGCCTGCCTGCCGTCTGCCCGGCGGTAACTTCGTATCGGGCTGGGACTGGAAGAATTCCATTGGCCCGAAGGACCAGAGAAAGATCGCGCTGGATCCGGCGTGGTACCAGTATTACACAAACCAGGTAGGTCACGATGAGTACCTGCACTGGGCAGAGAAGGTCGGTACCGAGCCCCTGTATACGGTGAACCTGGGTACCGGCGACATGCGCGACGCCATGGCCATCGTGGAGTATACGAACCACGAAGGCACCAGCTGGTGGGCGGAGCAGCGTAAGAAGAACGGCCACGAGAAGCCTTACGGCGTTAAGATGTGGTATCTGGGCAATGAAATGGACGGCCCGTGGCAGCTCGGCTCCTGGGAGAAAGATCCCCGCGGCTACGGCATCCGTACGAACGAAATCTCCAAATTGGTTAAATGGATCGACCCGAGCATAGAAACCGCCGTATGCGGCTCCTCAGCGCCATTTATGGCACATTTCCCGCAGTGGGAGGAGGATGTACTGAACGAGTGCTATGAATCTGTAGACTATCTGTCCGTACACCACTATCATGTGGCGCCTCCGGGAGACTTAAAGGCCCTGCTGGGCGGTTCCCTCTACTATGAGGATTTCATCAACACCGAGGTAGCGCTATGCGACCTGGTGGCCGCGAAGATGCGCAGCCCGCATAAGGTGATGATCTCCTTCGACGAGTACGGCTCGATGGTTCGCCCGTTTGGCAAACTCAACCCCGGCTACGGCCCGCACAACCTGTATCGTGCACACTATCGTTTCGATCCGAACCGTAAGTACATTATGCACGATCCGGATAACATGAGAGACTTTCATTTTCCGGGCGGCGACATGGTGCGCGCCCTGTCCATGGCGACGGTTCAGCTGGCGCTGCTGCGTCACGCGGACCGCGTAAAGATCGGCTGCATGACCGGTGGCCTGGGCGCTCTGTGCGCGTCCAACCACGACCATGTGTGGAAGTCCGCTTCTTACTATCCGTTTAAGCAGTTCATCGATTACGCAAAAGGCGTAGCGCTGAATACTGCGGTGGAGAGCGAGACCTTTGACATTCCCGGCTACATTATCGACGATACGTCCGAGTATCCCACGAAGGAAGGCGTTCCTTACATCGATGCTGCTTCCGCATGGGATAAAGAAGCCGGCCGCGTAGCTCTCTTCGTGGTCAATAAGAGCGAGACCGACGAGTATCCGCTGACCATCGATGCGAGCGCTTTCGAGGGCTATACCTTCCGCACACACCTGGAGATGTACTCCGAGGATCCGGACGCTGAGAATACGTTCGAGAACCCGGATGTTGTGAAGCCTACGATCGCACCCGGCGCGGTTGCAGAAGACGGCAAGATCAAGACCCACGTAAAGCCACTGTCCTGGAATTTGATCATTCTGGAGAAGTAAGTTGGATATGTTAGACAAGATCCGTGCCCCGAAGGAGGGCGTCTCCAAACAGCGGCAGATCCTGTATTCTGTGCTAATATTTTTATTCGGCTGTGGGGTGGGCGTTTTTTCGAAGGCGCTGGACTTAGCGGGGTTCAATGAACTGCCGTATTTTATGCAGAGGCTGGATATCACGAATTTCCTGGGTAGATTTGCGATCTGGATCTTCATCGCGGTGTGCATTTCGGTCTACAGTAGTAATGCCTTCCGTGCGGCGTTGAATGTGTTTTTGTTCTTCATCGGGATGGTGACCTGCTACTTCCTGTATTCGAAGTTCGTGGGAGGCTTCTTCTCACGAAACTATGCAATGATCTGGTATGGTTTCACGGCGGCTTCACCGTTCCTGGCCTTTGCGTGCTGGTACGCAAAGGGTAAGGGCTGGCCGGCGATCGCGATCACGGGCGTCATCCTCGGTGTCTTGTTTTCGCAAGCGGTCTTTCTGTTTCAAGGTATCCGAATCACACACTGGACGGAGGTGATCGTCTGGTTGGCTTCCTTGTGGGTGCTGCGACGAAAACCAAAAGAGTTTTGCTACGCGCTTGGCATAGCGCTGGTCGTGGCGCTGATCGTGCAGAAATGCCTGCCCTATTGGGGCTGAGATATTTTTAGGGAACTTTTTTAAAACTACTAGTTTAAAAAGTTCCCTATTTTTTGCTTGACTTTTAGGGAACTTTCGCATATAATGTCTGCATAAAAGTTCCCTAAAGGAGGCGCGCCATGAGTGATTTTGAGAAGATACGGTCTTTGATACAAGAAAAAGCCGAGGCAGAGGCTCGTTTGAACCTCATTCCTTATGATGGCTCACCAGAGGTTAAGGAAAACAAGAGCGGGAAGTATCTCTATATCCGCAAGAGGGTCGGCAGTCGCCTGACCTCAACGTATGTGGATGTGTATTCCGATGACTTGTACCAACTCTTGTTGCGTAATGCGAGAGAAGCCCGGGAACTGAAGAAGCAGATACGAGCGATCACGAAGCAACTGGCGCAACTGGGTCACACTTCGAGTGCATTGACCGCGGAAGTGGTGCAGAACCTCGATTTTGCCAGGGCGAACATGAAGACCAGCATCTATGATCAGGCGGTTTTGGAGGGTGTCTCCACGACATTTCCTCAGACGGAGGACATTATCGAGAATGGAACGGTCAATGGAATGACCGCAACGGATGTCCAGAAGATCCTGAATTTGAAACATGCGTGGGAGTTTATCCTGGATGAAGATGTTCTGCAGGCGGACAGTGATTATTATCTGCTGTGTCATATCGCGAAACTGGTCAATGAGGGCTTCTATTCGGATGGCGGCAGGATCCGGGGCGTTCCGGTGATGATTGGCGGAACTTCTTATGTACCGCCGTTGCCCATGGAAAATGTGGTCCGGGAAAGCCTTCAAAGCATACGGACGAACGAGGGCGATACACTCGATCGTGCGATCTCCCTCTGCCTCTATGTCATGCGAACGCAGGTGTTTATCGATGGTAATAAACGAGCAGCCGTGCTGTTTTGCAACCATTATCTGATCGCTCACGGAGGGGGACTTATGATCGTTCCCGAGTCGGAGGTGCCGAAGTTCAAAAGCCTGTTGGTTGCATATTATGAGAGCGCCGATGATACATCGATACGCACCTTTTTGAGAGACAAATGTTGGATGAAAATCCGATGATCGTTTGCATTGTGACGTGATTCAGAGTTTGTCGCCTGTTTTGGTCTATCGCTTCGGACGGACCTGAATTATCGAAGCAACATCCTGAATGCGAACATCCATGAGTGAGAATTTAGCACAGGCAATTATTGACAGAAGGTCCGCAAATAATACGATAGATTTACTACCTGAAATATGATATATTTCAGGTAGTATTTTTAATTTGGGAAGCCTGTGTTTTAAGGAGGTTACCTATGAAGCGAAAGAGAATACATCAGGTTTGTCTCGGGATGGCGCTGGCAGGAGCGGTGTGTATGAATGCATGCGCGGTGAAGCCGGATACGACGCAGAGCACGACCGCATCGTCGGATGCGACCGAAACGACGCAGGAAGCGAGTGTGCAAACGCAGACGTCAGACGGGACGGAGACGACGGCTGAAGTCCGGACCACGGATACAGATCCGGAAACGAAAGAAGATAATACGGGAAAACAAAGCAACGAAGGAGGTTCACAAATGGATTATTCAGAGATTTTTAAGAACATGAAACTGACACAGGGTTATAAAGGTGTGTGGGATTTTAACCCGATCATTTCCCAGCATTACGGCGCGGATCCGTACGCCATGGTGTACGGGGATACCGTTTACTTTTATATGACGGCCGATGCTTACGAGTATGAGGCGGACGGCACGACGATCAAAGAGAATTCCTACAGCAAGATCAGCAGCATTTACGTGGTATCCACGAAGGATATGGTGAATTTCACCGACCACGGCGAGATCATGGTCGCAGGTCCGAATGGCGCGGCGAAGTGGGCGAAAAACTCCTGGGCGCCGGCAGCAGCGTGGAAGGTCATTGACGGCAAGCCGAAATTCTTCCTGTACTTCGCGGACAATGGCGGCGGCATCGGCGTAGTTTCTTCGGACAGCCCGGTGGGACCATTCGTAGATGAACTGGGGCATGGACTCATTCGCCGTGATATGGAGAACTGCGGAAACGTAGCATGGCTGTTCGACCCGGCAGTCCTGGTGGACGACGACGGCAAGGCTTACATCTACTTCGGCGGCGGCATCCCGTGGAAGGGCGACGCAGCGCACCCGATGACGGCCAGATGCGCGCAGCTGGGCGATGACATGATGAGCCTGGTCGACGTTCCGAAGACCATCGACGCTCCGTTCCTGTTTGAAGATTCCGGCATTCACAAATATGGTGATACCTACTACTATACCTATTGCAGCAACTTTGATGTGGATAAGGCGGAAAACAAAGAGTACGAGTTCGAGAACGGCGAGATCATCGTCATGGAGAGCAAGAACCCTCTGGGACCGTTCACGTATAAAGAGCGCATCCTGAAGAACCCCGGCGCTTACTGGGGCGAAGGCGGAAACAACCACCACTGTGTATTCAATTTCAAGGGACAGTGGTACATCACCTATCACACTCGCATGCTGGAGCTGGCGCAGGGCATCCGTCACGGCTACCGCTCCACGAACGTGGAAGCATTCGAGATGGGAGCGGACGGCACCATTGGCCTGATCCCGCAGACCCGCACTGGCCGCGAGCAGGTCGTAGCATTGAACCCTTATGAGAAGATCAATGGCGCGACGATCTGTGCGATGGCAGGTGTGGATACCGCGCCCGCAGATGAAGTCAGCAAAAAGTACGGTTGCGGAAACCTGCTTCTGACCGCGATCAATGACGGCGATTTCGTAAAACTGAACGGCGTGGATTTCGGCGAGCAGGGCGCGAAGACCCTGAAGGCGACCGTGCGCACGAACGGTAAGAGCGGTGTGGTCCGCGTTTCGACGAAACTGAATAATCAGGACGTAGCCGGCTTCCTGCCGATCGAGAGCGACGGCAACGAGATTACGGTATGCTCGGCACCGATGGAAGGCCTGAAGGGCGTTACCAGCGTATATTTCACCTTCAGCGGTGAAGGCTATGAGATCCTGGACTGGATCTTCGAATAAAGCAGGAGGACTGCTATGGATCACAGCAAGATCAATCCGCTGACGCGCATGGACTTCCCGGATCCGGATGTGATCCGGGTGGGCGACACCTACTACATGGTCAGCACAACGATGTATTTCATGCCGGGCTGCGAGATTCTGCGTTCGTACGATCTGGTGCACTGGGAGCACGCGGCGTTCGTTTACGACAGCCTCGATTCGACACCGGCGCAGCGATTGGAGGGCGCGGAGAACATCTACGGCCAGGGTATGTGGGCGGCGAGCCTGCGTTACCACAACGGCACGTTCTACATTTGCTTCGTGGCCAATGACACGCACAAGACCTACCTGTACCGCGCGGAGAGCATCGAGGGACCGTGGGAGAAAAGCGAGATCGAAGGCTTCTACCATGATAATTCCATTCTCTTCGACGATGACGGGCGCGTGTATATTGTGTATGGAAATCGCGAAATCTACCTGACGGAGCTTCGGGACGACCTGTCCGGGCCGAAATCCGGAGGTCTGCACCGTCTTATTCTTACGGATCGGGACGATGCCTACCTGGGCTACGAGGGTTCTCATTTTTATAAGATCAACGGAAGATATTACATCTTCTTCATTCACATGCCGAAGGCGACCGGAAGGCGGACGGAGGCTTGTTTTTCTGCGGCTTCCCTGACGGATGAATTTGTCGGCGGAGATGTTTTCGACGACGACCGCGGATATTTTAACAGCGGTTGTGCCCAGGGCGGTATCGTAGAGACGCCGGGCGGGGCCTGGTATGCGATCGTGTTCCAGGACAGCGGAGCGGTGGGACGGATCCCGATCCTGGTGCCTGTGACCTGGAAGGACGGTATGCCGGTATTCGGTGAGAACGGAGTGCTTCCGGCACAGTTTCCGATCGAGGACCTGAAACCGGACCATGTGTATGAGCCGTTGGTCGGAAGCGATGATTTCCGGAGCGTATGCCCCGAAATACTCAGTACTCCCGGGGCTGACGGCCCGGTGGAGATCGACTTCGTGAACCACAAGCGTCGCTTTGACACGTTTGCTTTTAAGAGCTGCTGGCAGTTTAACCATGAGCCGGACCTTACACTGATCAAGCGGGATACGGAAGTCGGAACGGTCACGGTCACTACGGATAAGGTATGCAAAAACGTGGTGCAGGCGAAAAACGTGCTGACACAGCGGACCACCTACCCGTCCTGCGCGGCGGAGATCACGGTGGACGGATCGCTTTTGAAAGAGGGTGACTACGCGGGCCTGTGCCTGCTCGAGAGCTCCTATGCATTTGCCGCGATCACACGACGTGACGGTGAACTCTATGTGGTCATGCAAAATCGCATGATCGATAACGGTTCCTTCTGGGGCGAACGTAAGGATAACGAGCCTGGGACGGA
>DBXX01000116.1 GCA_002309675.1 Lachnospiraceae bacterium UBA1201 | reverse complement strand
GGCAAATGCGAGCCGAAGGAAGCGTACTACAAGGTTCTCGAAGCCGTTGTGGATCCGAAGGACATCGATGTATTCGCTCCGAACTATCCGGAGGAGGATTTCCAGGTCGTAGGTATGGAGACGGAGCACCGTTCGTTTAATCCGATGCAGATGATCTGCGGTTTCCTGAAGGACTGCGGCACCTACTATCTGGCGACCGTAGACGGCGATAAAGCGCGCGTACGTCCGTTTGGAACGGCAGAGATCATCGACGGTAAGCTCTTTATGATCACTTCGAAGCAGAAGGATGTTTCGAAGCAGATCCAGGCGAACCCGAATGTCGAGATTTGTGCATATGGCGAGGGACGTTGGCTGCGTCTGGCCGGTAAACTGGTCCGCGACGAGCGCAGAGAGGTAAAGGCTGCGATGCTTGAAGCCTACCCGAACCTTCGCGGCATGTATTCGGAGGACGACGAGAACACCGAACTGCTGTACTTTACCGATGCTACGGCAACGTTTTCATCGTTCGGCGGTCCTTCCAGATCGTTTAAACTGGATGGGGAATTCCCTCAGATCTGATCAAATTAAAAACTTTTGAAAATGATTTTCATTTTCTGTTGACATTCATAGCGGGGATGTGTATAATCACATTTGGAAATGATTTCCAAATTGTGAGAGGTACCCATTTCCCGCTATTTTTATTGAGGTAAGATCATGACGACGAAGGTTAAGTATAAGACCAAACAACGGGAGAAGATGCAGGAGTTTTTGAAAGCAAACCCCCGAAAGCATTTTACCGCCTATGATGTGTGCGATTACTTTAAAGAAAAGGGAGAGGCCATCGGTACGACGACGGTCTACCGTCAGCTGGACGCCCTGGTAAAAGAAGGCACGATCAAAAAATATGTGTTTGAGGAGAATTCCAGCGCCTGCTTTGAATATGTGGAAGAACATGACACAGAGCATCATTGCACATGCTATCACTTAAAGTGTACGGAGTGCGGAAAACTCATTCACCTGAAGTGTGAGGAAATCGAGATGTTCGAGCATCATATTGCCGAGCATCATGGGTTTACGATCGATTCGACACGAACCGTTTTTTACGGGCTGTGCGCACAGTGTGCAGGCAAGGTTGAGAAAGAGGACGGTCATTGTTGTGAGCATTGACCGAATACTGAGATAGAGGATGAGAGATTTGAAACGATCGAAATTATATAAGGGCGGACTGAAGCTCCTGCTTGCGATCGCGATCCTGGTTTCCGTTTTCTTTGTTGCAACGGAAACGGCGCATGCGCTTCATGGCTGTGAAGAGGAGAACTGTCCGATCTGCGCCGCACTGGAAGTTTCGCAGGAGAATATCCGCGGAGCACTTCTTGGTCTGGCAGGCGCGGCTCTGGCCGTGTTCCCGGCGGCCCCGGCCTTTCTGCGTTCACCGATCCGTGAATGTCGGATCTGCGCGGACACGCTCGTTGCGCGCAAGGTTCGTCTGGATACTTGAGATTTTGTTTGGTAATTTATTCAAACGAAAGATCAAAGATTCACAGGAGAAAACGAATGAAGAAACTAATTATGTTTGCATGTGCTGCCATGTTGGTGCTTTGCGGTGTTTGCGCATGTTCCGATACGAAGGCCGATAAGGCGAAGGGCGGCATTGATAATAAAATCAGCATTGTTACGACGATATTCCCGGAATACGACTGGGTGAGGGAAGTCATCAAAGGTCAGGAATCGAAAATCGATCTGACATTCTTGATGTCCAAGGGTACCGACCTGCACAGTTATCAGCCGAACGTGGAAGATATCACGAAGATCTCAAACTGCGATCTGTTCATATATGTCGGCGGTGAGTCGGACGCGTGGGTCCACGATGTGTTAGTGCAGGCGAAAAACAAGAACATGAAGGTGATCGGTCTCGTGGATATTCTGGGTGATCAGGCGAAAGCGGAGGAAGTCGTAGAAGGCATGGAGCACGATCACGAAGACGGCGATGAGCACGACCATGAAGATGGTGACGGGCACGATCATGACCATGAAGAGGAGATCGACGAGCACGTATGGCTGTCGCTTCGTAATGCACAGGCTTTCGTAAAGGCCATCGGCGAGGCGGTCGCGGCACTGGATCCGGCAAATGCCGACACCTACAAAGCAAATACAACTGCATATACAGAAAAACTCGCAGCTTTGGATGCGGAATATAAAACGGCTGTGAACGAAGGCTCTAAGAAAACGCTTCTGTTCGGCGATCGCTTTCCGTTCCGCTATCTGGTCGATGATTACGAACTGAAGTATTATGCGGCCTTTGTCGGCTGTAGCGCTGAGACCGAGGCGAGCTTCGAGACCATCGCGTTTCTGACCGGAAAGGTCGATGAACTGGATCTTCATACGGTATTGACCATCGAAGGTAAGGATCATAAGATCGCCGAGACCATAGCTAAGACTGCGAAGAACAGCAAAGATATCAAGATCGTTTCCCTGAACTCCATACAGGGAACGACGGCAAAAGACGCGGAAAACGGCACAACGTATTATTCGATCATGCAATCGAATTTGGAAGTGCTACGGGAGGCGCTGAAGTAGGATTTGACCGGTTGCATAAGAATGACGGGTCATATGCAATATATATCACAGATAATTACAAACATTTTGGTCGGATGCGGATTTCGAATACCGTATCCGACCTTAGGATGATCGGGAGTAAGGAGTATGGCTGGAGAGGTCACGAAACAGGCAGAGCTGATCTGCAGGGGCTTAGCCCTCGGATATGAAAATCAAATATTGATCTCGGATCTGAATTTTACGGTCAATGAGGGCGATTACCTCTGCATCGTCGGTGAGAACGGCGCCGGAAAGTCGACGCTGATGCGGACCATTCTGCGTCTCCAGAAACCGCTCGCCGGTTCGGTCGTCTATGGCGATGGCCTGATGGCAAACCAGCTGGGTTATCTGCCACAGCAGACCGTGGTCCAAAGGGATTTTCCGGCATCGGTGCGGGAAGTCGTCCTGTCCGGATGTCAGTCCAAACTCGGCAGACATATGTTCTATCCGCCGCGCCTTAAAAAACTGGCACAGACGAACATGGAGCGGATGGGAGTGGACCAGCTGGCGAAGCGATGCTATCGAGAACTGTCCGGCGGCCAGCAGCAGCGTGTTTTGCTGGCACGCGCCCTGTGCGCGACCGAGCGCATGCTTTTCTTAGATGAACCGGTAGCCGGTCTGGATCCGAAGGTGACCATCGAGATGTATCGCCTGATCGCGCAGTTGAACGCAGAAGGCACTACGATCCTGATGATCACGCACGACATCCATATGGCTGCAAAATATGCTACGCATATCCTGCATCTGGGGCAGGAAGTATTCTTCGGAACGACCGAGGAATATCGTGCGTCGAAGATCGGTAAGCGTTATTTAGATGACGAATCGGCGGCAGCCGCGGAGATGGAACAGGAGGTTT